>JBFLXP010000013.1:0-19532 GCA_040757315.1 Nitrospirota bacterium | reverse complement strand
CTTCTCCCTGATTATTCCTTTCCCTCAAAAGGAGAAGAAGGGGGAAGTCCTGCATGGCCTGCGGCGGACGCCGGAACCTCTATTTCGGGGATTGTCGGCAGCATCCTGGTGCTTGGACTGGTGCTTGTTTTTGCTGCAGGTATCAAGGCGATGAGGAGGTTACGGCATAAGCAGTGACATTCGATCTGGAATATTTCAACATCGGCTATCTTGATACGCTTTCATACAAGGAGACCTTTGTTCACAGGCTCGATCCCCGGATTAAAATAATCGTGTCTTTTGCCTTCATACTCTCGGTGGTCTCCTTCCCCAAGTACGAACTGTCGTCCCTTATGCCTTTTTTCCTCTATCCCGCATTCCTTCTCACCGCGGGAAATATTCCACTGAATGCTATCGCAAAAAAAGTTCTGTTCATTTCGCCCTTTGCACTCTTTATCGGCGTGTTCAACCCTCTGCTCGACACAGAGACAATGATCGCTCCCTTCGGTCTTCAAGTATCCGGGGGATGGATTTCCTTCTTTTCGATCATCGTCAAATTCGTCCTAACCGTGAGCACGGCCCTGCTTCTGATAGCGATAACATCGTTCCCCGGTATATGCGAAGCGCTGGAGCGGATGAAAATGCCGAAGGTATTCGTGATCCAATTACTCTTCCTGTACCGATACCTCTTCGTCCTTCTTGAGGAGGCTTTAAGGATGATTCGGGCGCGGGAGGCGAGGTCCTTCGGCGCTCGTGGGAAAGAGATGAAAACGTTTATTAAACTGATATCGGTGCTCCTGATCAGAAGCATGGAGAGGTCAGAGAGAGTCTACCGTTCCATGGTATCGCGGGGTTTCAGAGGAGAAATCAGGGTTTTGAAAAAACATCGTATGACGCTCGGCGATATTGCGTTCGCGGCGGGATCGCTTTCACTGTTCTATTTCTTGAGGAAATATGATATCGTCACCCTGCTCGGCGAGGCGGTGAGAAGGATAGTTCAATGAGTCATCACATTGTAGAACTGAAAGACGTCGGATTCAGTTACCCCGACGGGACCGACGCCCTCAAGGGCATTACATTCAGGATATTGCACGGCGAGTCCGTCGGCATAACGGGCGCAAACGGAATGGGTAAAACTACGCTGCTCCTGAATATGAGCGGTCATCTCATCCCGACAAAAGGGGAGGTTGCCATCGGCGAAGTCACTCTGGGCAAGAAGACGAAGCAGGAGATCAGGAGAAAAGTAGGATTTGTGTTCCAGAGGACTGATGACCAGCTTTTCATGCCCACGGTCTATGAGGACGTCGCTTTCGGTCCGATCAATCTGGGGTTGTCGGAGGAGAAGGTGGATGAACGGGTGAAGACCGCGCTCCAGATGGTCAACTGTCTCCATCTGAAGGACAGGCCGCCGCACAGACTCTCCGAGGGACAGAAGAGATCGGTCGCCATAGCAACCGTTATGGCCATGGACCCGGATATCCTCGTCATGGATGAACCCGCATCCAACCTTGATCCAAGATCAAGGAGACAGTTGATCAATCTTCTGAAAGGGTTTAAACATACAAAGGTCATCGCCTCCCATGATCTGGATCTCATACTCGACGTCTGCGGGCGGTGCATCATCATCAAGGAGGGCCGGGTGGCGGCAGACGGTCCTGCCGAGGAGATACTTTCGAACGAAAGCCTGCTTGAAGACAACAGCCTGGAATTGCCCTTGTCCAGACAGGTAAAGCCGTCTGGCTCCACAATCCGATCATGATTACACCGATATAAAAAATTTATGAATAATTTGGGCTAAACAGCTTTTTTGACGTATATTTCTTTTGCGATTTCAGGATCGATGGCGACGGTTGTCTCGTCGATCTGTATGACATATGAAGGGGTTTTCTGGAGGAGCCTGATCACGCTTCCTGCGGTGATCCCAAGCGAATTCAGTTTGCTAAGCCTCGATGGGTCAGTCGGCACGATAAAGGTGATCCTTCCTTTGGATGCGACTTCAAACTCGGAAAGCCTCGTCACAACAGGTTCAACCTCCACCTTGTATTTCTTGCAGCATTCTCCCCTTGGGATGCGCATGCCGTGCGGGCATTTCTGCGGATGGCCGAGGAATGTACATACGCTGTCCGTGAGTTGCTCGCTCAGAATATGCTCCATTTTGCAGGCGTCCGTAATAACCGTGTCATCCCGCATCTCAAAGACATCGGTAAAGAGCCTTTCGGCGAGGCGCAGACGGCGAATTAATCCTCTCGCCTGAGCGCGGCCCTTTTCAGTGAATCGGATAGTCTCTCCAGCAGCGATAACGAGACCCTCGGTCTTTAACACATTAATAACGGCATCAATCTCGTCGTCTTCGGAACTCAGTCTGAACCGGTTCAGATCCTGATAGCCTTCTTCATCCAGAACCCAGATAAGTTCCAAAGCTTCGTCTATTCTTTCCTTATCCATGCCGGTATGATTATATCATAGCATCGGGGGGATATTGCCTGTCTAAAAACTCCCATTCTGTCATTGTCCGGCTTGACCGGACAATCCAGAAGTCTTTTGAAAACACTGGATTCCCCGATCAAGTCGGGGAATGACGAACTGTTTGAATAGATGTTCTTAGACAGGCTCATACCCTTTGCATTCATGAAGAGACCACCACTAAAGATCGAATAAAGAAGGTTGCCGGATGGGGGAATAGGTTTTTCGGTGGATGGGACAAGGGCCATGCTTTCGAAGCGCCTCTGTATGCTGCCTGGTGAAATATCCTTTGTGGATATCAAAGCCGTACTCCGGATAGCGGAGATGGTATTCAAACATAGTTTGATCCCGCGCCACTTTCGCAAGTATGGAGGCCGCGCTGATTGACGGGATCTTGGCGTCACCCTTAACGATTGCTTCGACGGGAATTTCTAGATCAGGCGCATGGTTTCCATCCACAAGAACCCTGTCCGGCTTAATCTTCAAACTTTCAATCGCCCGCTTCATCGCAGACAGGGTGGCGTGAAGGACGTTCAGCCTTTCGATCTCCTCGAGACTCGCCTTGTCAACGCACCAACTCAGAGAATAACGCTTGATTTCTTTGCTGAGGGCTTCACGCTTTATTGAGGTCAACTTCTTTGAATCGGCCAGCCCTTCTATCGGATGGTCGGGGTCCAGGATTACCGCACCGACGTATATCTCTCCGGCGCCGGCTCCACGCCCTGCCTCGTCGCATCCGCATTCGATTATCATGTCTTGCTCCGGCTTCGCATTCATTGAGTCCGATCGGAACGGTTGCACACTTAGTCAGAATAACGACAAAATCCACAATTAGTCAATCGAAATAGTCGGCTTTCATTACTGCTGTCTTTCTCTCACAGCTTCCAGGGTGAAATCTCAAAACAATAGTCACGGAATCGCAAATCTGCTCAGGGGCGATCTAATCCGTACTTTACCAAAATGGAGGTAAACTCATCGGATTGGAATAACGCCATCAGTTTCTCCGTTGCAATCCGTTGTTTTTCAGTCCAATTGCCCTTTATCCTGACGGCATAGAGAATTTCAGTAAGGTTGCCGGGCACCGGTTTGGGCTTTGCCGGTGTTCCGCCGAGGGAGATGATATCAAAAAGCTTTGGGAACGTGGATATCGCATGCAATGCCAGGTGGTAGAAAATAACTGCTGCATCAGCTTTCCCATAAGCGACTGACCAGAGAATTTCGCGATGATGAATGCGTTTCCCTGAAAGCCATTTTTGAGGATTACTACTTGCACCGTTGAAAATTGTATCGAAAAGACCGCGGGGTGTTATGCCAGCGGGAGGATTTTGATCACATGTTGCGATTCCATAAATTGAATTTGCATAGACTGCAAAAGATCCTGCCTCCGATGCAGGATTGGGCGTTACAACCCGTACGTCACTCCGACCGAGATCCCAGACTGTAAAAACATGTTTCGGGTTCCCTTTCTTGACGAGCAATACGTTGCCGCGGGTTTTGCAGATGGATGCGGCATCGCCCGTGGTGAATCCTGCCTTAGCCAGGACATCTATAATGCCTCCCGGACCCACGGCAATCTGCGGGCGACAGCGCACCGTTACATTTCCAAACTGAACAAGGCCATTTGTTATCTGTTGCTTTGCAATCGGAGGACTTGTTGTATAACACCAGTTGCGCAGAGGATCATCCGCCGGAAACTTCACAAGATAGAGGTCCCAGAGCTCCTTCAACGCCATGTGGTAATTGCCGGCAGTGGACAGAACCATATCGCACTGACTTATCTCGGCGTGCAGATCACTGACAAGGTTGGCAGTCGGTTCGGCGAGCGATGGTTCCTGATTGCCGCCGTCAGCCGGCCAGTCTAAAACGCGCGGCGCATCGATAACCGGCACGCCTGTAATAACCGGGGGTTGGTCGGACATTTTTTACCTTACAATATTTTAGTGGGAAAAGTCGTCATCCGCAAGGCGGCGAAATTTGCGGCAAGATTGTAACATCGCATAGAAATTCTCATCCCCATATTGAGCACAACCTCAATTGAAGGCAAAGAGGCGGCCTCCGTTTGAAGAAGCAAAGATCGATTTTTCAAAAGCAGATGACGATAGAGGGTATCTTGTTGTTCGAGAAGATTTCTCTTTAATGCAATACTATAAATAGATATTTTCTATATATCATTTGTCATCAATAGAAAAGAAATATTAGACATGACAGCGACTTAAAGACCAAAGTAAAAATAAGGAAAATGTATCTTTTCAAGAAAAAAACTCTTACAGGGCTTTCCCGCACATGTGGCTGAGCAGCTAAGATTGGTCCGTCAGATCTGGCGGAAGCACTCAAAGCACTCAGCCCTTCTCACGATCCCGACCTGCTTGTCGGTTTCACTACTTGTGATGATGCAGCAGTGTACCGCCTGTCAGACGAGGTAGCCTTTATTAGTACCGTTGATTTCATTACACCGCCGGTGAATGATCCGTATTGGTTTGGACAAATTGCTGCAGCGAATTCTCTCTCGGATGTCTACGCAATGGGAGGCAAGCCTCTCACTGCCTTGAACCTCGTCATGTTTCCTCCCAGGAAACTTGACAAGAGCGTTTTGAAAGAAATACTTCGTGGCGGGAACGACAAGGTCATTGAAGCTGGAGCTTCCATGGCTGGTGGACATTCCGTGGACGACAATGAACCCAAGTACGGCCTGGCTGTTACAGGAGTCGTTCACCCCGATAAGATACTGACAAACTGTGGAGTTCGGGAAGGAGATGTCCTGGTCCTCACAAAACCTTTGGGTACCGGAGTCTTGTTTAATGCCTGCAGATCCAAGAAACTCTCCTTCGGGGAGCTGGAAGCCCTCTTGCCTCAGGTGGCTGCGCTGAATAAAAAGGCTCTTGATGTGGCATTGAGTTTCGACATCCATGCTTGTACTGACATAACGGGGTTCGGTATTGTTGGACATTCACTGGAAATGGCAACAGGAAGTGGAGTACAAATAACACTCTTCTATAATAAACTGCCGTTTTATCCGCACGCTCTTGAGATGTATGGTAAAGGTGAAACCACTGGAAGCAATAAGGCAAACAGGAGACTTTCAGAAGGACGTCTTGAAATTATTACGAAATTGTCGCGGAAGGAGGAAGAATTGCTCTTTGATCCCCAAACATCGGGTGGTCTTCTCCTGTCCGTTCCGGAATATCAGGCGGAACAATTAGCTAATGAATTGAGAACTGCAGGTGTGGAAACTGCCGCAATAATTGGGAACGCGATATCAAGTCCAACTCCCTGTATCAGGATTTTGTAGAAGGTCTTCGAGATATTAATCGATTTCTTCAGTGACTGATGCGCCATCGAACGGTTAAGCGATAACGGTACCTTATTTCGGATCTTCTTTTGTTAACGCAGGATGGGTAATTATTTTTTCAGCTTAATTTTTAATTCCCTTGTCCCCTTAATCCAATGTTCTTCAATATGATTTTGTTTGAATTTTGTAGCGGCAATCATTTCTTCAGCTTCTTTTTGAGAATAGGTTTGGGGTGGGTTGAATTTTCTGAATAAAGTGAACAGTCTATATGTTATTTTCTCCAAAAAGTTTAACGAATCCATCCATTTCTGTCTATCTACTCCTGCAGAAACTCTGGCCGGATCATGAATAAATACTTCTCCACCTGGTTTCAAAACCCTATAACACTCATTCAGAACTCTTACCGGATTTTTTAGCTCATGAAACGCCCCCGTGCTGACAATCATATCATATGAGTTTTCCTTAAACCGTAATTTATTTGCATCTCCTACTTCGAAATGTATTCTATCTCCAACACCTGCTCTCATAGCATTTTTTCTGGCTATCTTTATTGATTTTAGAAGTGGATCAATCCCGTCTATTTGAAAATTACGAACTCTTTTTGCTATTTCAATGAGAAGATATCCTGGCCCTGTTCCAAGATCGAGAATTTTTCTGTCTGTCTCAAAAGAACCGGTCTTTATTTGACTTAGTTCAGCAATTATCTCTTCAGCTGTCGGAATATAATAACTGTCAACTACCGTGCTTGCTGCCTTATCATAAATTGAAGCCAGCAACACTGGCATTCTTGTGCCTATAATTCTCCTTTTCAATGGTTTCTTGTTCATATGCTTTCTGTCTTAACTAAAAGCAGATGTGAAATTATTAAACAGAGAGGTCGATACAGGGGGGATGAACGCGCAGAGGAGAAGACGCTATGCTCGGAACAAACAATGCTCAAGACAGATGCGCCTTGGACACGTATCCGGCCCTGAGCATACGAGATTACTCCCTTGACAGATACGGGCTATTGCCCGGGTTGTTCGGCCTGGGGCGTTTCTGCAGTCTTCTCTTCGTAAACCCGTTCTTTTTCTTTTATCTTTGCAGCCTTGCCCTTCTTGCCTCTCAGGTAATAAAGCTTTGCCCTTCTCACATCGCCCCTCTTCAGAACTTCGATCCTGTCGATAGAGGGTGAGAAGATGGGGAAAATTCTTTCGACGCCCACGCCGAACGAGATCTTCCGTACTGTGAACGTCTCGCGGGCGCTGCCCCCGCGGCGCGCGATAACAACTCCGTCGAAGGGCTGGATTCTCTCCTTGTCGCCCTCGACGACCTTGACCGAAACACGGACCGTATCGCCGATATTGAATTCCTTCAAATCTTTTCTATATGCTTCTTCGACAGCTCTCACAAGATTCATGGTGATTCCTCCTTTATCTCTTCTATAAGCCTCTTGTCTTCGTCACTGAGCTGAATCCGGCCGAGGAGATCGGGTCTGCTCCGGAAAGTCCGGCGCAGCGCCTCTTTCCGCCTCCATCTCAGAATATCCCTGTGGTTCCCGGATAGAAGAATCTCCGGAACCGCATAATTTCTGAACTGCGCGGGTCTCGTATAGTGGGGATAATCCAATATCCCCCACGTGAAAGACTCGACCTCGGTCGAGTGTTCGTCTCCGAGCGCCCCCGGCAGCAGCCTTGTGACGGCGTCTATTATAACTAAAGCGGGCAACTCCCCGCCAGTAAGCACATAATCTCCGACCGAGATCTCGTCGTCGGCGAGCACCGCATGAACGCGCTCGTCTATCGCTTCATATCTGCCGCACAAGAAAATCAGACGCCTCGGATCCGTCGACAGTTCCTCGGCCATCTCCTGATCAAATCGCCTGCCGGCAGGACTGAGCATGACGACTCTTCTCTCTGAGGCATCGGAACAGATCGCTTCCACCGCCGCAAAGAAAGGCTCCGGCTTCATAACCATCCCCGAACCGCCTCCATAGGGATAATCGTCGACGGTCCTATGCCTGTCGGCAGTAAAGTCCCGGAGGTTGTGAATCCCGATCCCGACCAGTCCTTTCGAGATCGCCCTCTTCATGATGCTTTCGCCGAGATAGGCGTGAAAGATCTCGGGAAAGATCGTAATAATGTCACACCTCATTGCCACACTGAGGTTCCGGGATCATGAGCGATAAAATGCGTCTCAAAAAAAAATAATAAGGGGTAAAAGGACTCTTCTCTGCTCATTCTCTTTTACCCCTTTACATGAATTGCATTGACCGGGTTACGCCTAAAAAAAGCTCCTCCCCGTTAAGGAGCACATGACGAACCGTTACTCGAGGATTTCAAGCACACACCGCTTGCCGACTTTTGTTCCTGATGCGCTCAGAATCGTTCTCATCGCGCGCGCGGTTTTCCCCTGTTTTCCGATGACCTTTCCAAGATCGCTGGGTGCCACTCTGAGTTCAAAAACCGTAGTCTTCTCGCCGTCAACTTCGGTAACATTCACCTCTTCAGGCCTGTCTACCAGAGCCTTCGCCATCTTCTCAACCAACTCTTTCATCGTTCGCCACCTCCATACGAGTTCGGACTGTCTATAAGCCAGCCCTTTGCATTAGCTTTTTGACCCTGTCGGTAGGTTGTGCACCTCGCTGCAACCAAAGCTTTGCTTTTTCCAGATCGAGGTTTATTTCAGAGGGCTCCTTGAGAGGATTATAAGTCCCTATAATTTCGACAAAAGGACCGTCCCTGCGTGCCCTGGAATCAGCCACTACCACGCGGTAGAAAGGTTGTTTATGTGCTCCCATTCGAGTTAGTCTGATCTTAACCAATTCATCACCTCCTTAAAGAGTAACATAATACTATACTTTTGCCTATAAAGTAAACCCTGCCGGAACCGCACGTGAGGCACTAAGCTGCGGTCTTTGTTTGATTTTTCGAAAGTATTTCCGTTATTATCACACACATGGACATCAAGAAACTCTTTGACGAATCGGCCCGCTATATCATGAACACATACAGCAGATACCCCGTTGTCTTGAGGAAGGGAAGGGGCATCAAGGTGTGGAGCGCCGACGGCAGGGAATATCTCGATTTTGTCGGCGGAGCGGCCGTGAATATCCTTGGCCACTGTCATCCCCGGGTTGTCGTAGCGATCCAGAAGCAGGCTCAGCGGCTGATCCATGTTTCGAATTATTTCCATATCGAGCCTCAGATCAAGCTGGCTAAACTCCTTGTGGAGCACTCCTTCGCGGCAAAGGTGTTCTTCTGCAATTCGGGCGCGGAGGCGAACGAAGCGGCGATCAAGCTCGCCAGGAAATACGCAAAGGAAAAGGTGAGTCCCGAACGTTTCGAAATAATCACGGCGCTGAATTCGTTCCACGGCAGGACGCTGGCTGCAATAACTGCGACCGGACAGGAGAAGTTTCATAAAGGGTTTGAGCCTCTTGTGCCGGGGTTCCGCTACGTGCCTTTCAACGATGCGGGAGCATTAAAGAATGCGATCACGAAAGAGACCTGTGCGGTTCTTCTCGAGCCGATACAGGGCGAGGGTGGCGTCATAGTGCCTGATGAGGATTACCTCGGAAGCGTAAGGGAAATTTGCAGTGAAAACAATCTGCTCCTCATCCTCGATGAAGTTCAGACCGGGATGGGAAGAACAGGGAAGCTTTTTGCTTATGAACATTACGGGATCGAACCGGACATCATGACTATCGCCAAAGGCCTTGGCGGAGGTGTTCCCATCGGTGCGACTCTCGCGACGGAAAAGGTTGCCGCTTCGTTTCAGCCGGGTAACCATGCAGCGACCTTCGGCGGAAACCCTCTTGTCTGCTCTGCGGCAGTCGCTGCAATCGAAACAATCCTCGAAGACGGGTTTGTTCTCGACCAGTGCAACAGAATGAGCACCCATTTGTTCGACAGGCTGGAGGAACTGCGGACAGAGTTCCCGAACCTTATCAGGAAGGTGAGGGGTAAGGGGCTTCTGGTGGGCATCGAGCTTACCCGGGAAGGCGGACCGATCGTGATCGCGTGCATGGAAAAAGGGATTCTCATCAATTGCACCGCCGGCAATGTGCTCCGCTTTCTGCCTCCCTTGATCGTCCAGCGCAAGGACATCGATCAGCTTATCGAAGTCCTCCATTCGGTATTTGCGAAATTATGGTAGTGACCGAAAAAATGGAAGCGATGAAATCTAAGAGAGATTTTCTGACGCTGCGGGATGTGGCGCCGGAAGAAGTCCATATGCTTCTTCGGCGAGCTAAGGAACTGAAAGAGGGCAAGGATGCCGGCAAGTGTCCGTTGATCGGGAAAAGCATAGGACTCCTCTTCGAAAAGGCATCAACCCGGACGCGGGTATCCCTGGAAGTCGGCATTTATCAGCTCGGCGCACAGGCGATTTACATGAATCAGAAGGACATGCAGATGGGAAGAGGGGAGACTATGCACGACACGGCAAAAGTCCTGTCGAGGTATCTCCACGGCGTCATCATCAGGACATACAGCCACGATGCCCTCAGAGAATTTGCGGCCCATGCGTCCATCCCTGTTGTAAACGGGCTGAGTGACCTCCATCATCCGTGCCAGGCACTTGGCGATTTGTTGACGATATCCGAACGGAAGGGTCGGCTGAAAAGTATCAGCCTCGCCTACATCGGCGACGGCAACAATGTGGCGAATTCTCTGATTGAGGCGGCTTCCCTGACCGGCATGCATATTGCCATCGCCTGTCCTAAAGGATATGAACCGGACTCCGGTGTCGTGAAAAGAGCGAAGGAATCAGGGGACAGCGCTATCGCAATTTTCAGGGATCCTCGGGAAGCTGTCTACGGCGCGGATGTTGTATACACCGACGTCTGGATCAGCATGGGACAAGAGAAAGAGGCTGCCAGGAAAAAGGTGCGGTTCAAGAAATATCAGATCAGCAGTAAACTTTTGTCCCTTGCAAAGAAGGACGCGATTGTTCTCCACTGCCTGCCGGCTCACAGGGGAGAGGAGATAACGGATGAGGTTATGGACGGTCCTCGAAGCGCTGTCTTCGACCAGGCCGAGAACAGGCTTCACACGCAGAAAGCACTACTGGAATTTCTTCTGGCGTAGCGCTGGTGATATGAAACATCATCGCATCGGGTTTTATCTTCTTCTAATTTTTCCTCTCCTTGTCGGCCTGGATCAGGCCGATGCTTCGGCCTTTCGGGTGAAGATTTCGCCCCGCGTGATAAAGCCGGGAGATGCTTTTTTCGTGAAAGTGAACGGCGTAAAAGGCAGGCGTAAGCCCTCCGCAGTTTTTTCTGGAAAAGGCCTTCCTCTTGAAAACTGCGGAAAGGGTTGTTTTATTGCCGTAGGAGCTGCAGAAATCGGGAAAAGGCCGGGTTCCTTCACCGTAAAAGTAAGAAAAGGCAGAAGCAAAGGGACCGTCAAACTTCGGGTGAAAGATTTCGTGTTTCCCGAGACAAACCTCACCCTGCCCGATGAGCAGGTGTTATTGAATAACGAACAACTCGCCGTCGTGAATGAAGAGAAGGAAAAGCTGTTGTCCCTTTTCGGGAACATTTCCCGCAGGCAGTGGAACGGGGGATTCATACTGCCCCTCAAGAACGATATATCGACCCGGTTTGGAACGAAGCGCATCATGAACGAAGAGTGGGTAAGTGTTCACCACGGGGTGGACATCGTGGGAGAAGAAGGCGAAGAAGTGCTGGCATCAAATTGTGGAAGTGTTGTACTCGCAGAAGACCTCTTCTTCGGCGGGAACACGGTCATCATTGATCACGGACAAGGGATTTATACTATTTATATGCACCTCTCGGATTTCAATGTGGGCGTCGAAGAGGTCGTCTCAAAGGGAGACGTTATAGGGTTTGTGGGATCGTCGGGGAGATCGCTGGGGCCGCATCTGCATTTCGGTGTAAAAGTGCTGAATGTGAGCGTAGATCCACTTTCTCTGATAAAGTTGAAATTGTGAGCGATGTGGACATCCGGGAAATCAAGAGATATGGCTCAATTTCTGAAGCGAGATAAACTACCTTAGGATTCTTATATTTCGTCATTCCCGCAGTCAGTAAGCGGGAATCCATGGTTCGACAAGCTCACCATGACATGTCATCCTGAGCCTGTCGAAGGATGAACATGGATGCCCGATTGAAGTCCTCGGGCATGACAGACCTTTGTAAATGCTATAGACTTTTAATGATGCGATCGGAGGTCATCATGAAACCAAGAAACGTTTTAATTCTCGTGCCATTATTTCTCTTTATTGTGTCGGGCGTTGCATTTTCAGGGCAGCCGGTCGATACATCCCTGACTGCGGCCGTTGAAGATTTGAGGCAGGCCGGCTCAGGCGGTATCTCGGTCGAGTATAACAACCTGACCGGAAGAGTCAGATTCATCGGAACAGATCCTGCAAACCCTATAAAAGTAGTGGGTGAAAGAGAAGGGGATGTATCTCCCGAAAAGGCGGCAAGGCATTTCATCGCTTCGTATAGACAGCTTTTCGGCTTGACAGACCCTTCCAGGGAACTGACCCTTACGAAAACTACGAAGAATGCCAGGGGGCATTCGTTCACAAGATTCCAGCAGAAATACGATGGAATACCCGTGTTGGGCGGAGAGATGATCCTGCAGGAGGACAAAGCCGGGAGTATTGTGTCAGTCAATGCCAGAACGGTGCCTTATATAGCCGTCGACACGACTCCCCGGATCGATGCATTCACGGCAAAGAACATAGCTGTTCGAGCCGTCTCGAAATGGCATGGCTCGGCAGTCGAGACGCTCGTTCTTGAAGATCTTGGGCTCTGGATCTACAATCCTGTAATTTTCAATATGGAGTCGGAAAGAGACCATCTCGTCCGGCGTATAGAGGTGGAATCAAAAAGTCCGGAGCCATTCAGGCATTTGGTGCTCGTTGATGCGAAGAACGGAAAAATTCCTCTTCATTTCAATATGACGGAGAGTGCGCTCAGGAGGGAGATATATGACAACTATAATGATCCGGCATATGCAGAACTCCCGGGATACGGGCCGGTAAGAGTGGAAGGTCAAGGCCCCACCGGCATCGCCGACGTCGACGAAGCGTATGATTACATGGGTGACTTTTACGGTTTCTTCTTCGACCATTTTAATAGAGACGGCATCGATGGAAAAGGCATGACAATGGTTGCAACGGTGAGGTATTGTGAGACGTACAGTGATTGCCCCTACAACAATGATTTCTGGAGCGGGAGCAAGAAGCAGATTGTGCTCGGTTACGGTACCGTCACAGACGACACCGTCGCACACGAGCTTGCTCACGGCGTGACGGATTTTACAGCCGATTTTCTTTATTACATGCAGTCGGGCGCTCTCAGTGAGAGTATGTCGGACATCTGGGGTGAGTTCGTCGACATGACAAACGGGAGAGGGAACGACAGCGCTTATGTAAGATGGCTCCTCTTTGAGGATGACAAGAACGGAGCGAGCCGGAGCATGTCCAATCCGCATATGTTCGATCAGCCGGATAGAATGACGGACTCGGTTTATTATTGCGGCGTCGGCGACAACGGCGGCGTCCACACCAACAGCGGTGTCGGCAACAAGGCGGCGTACTTGATGGCAGACGGCGGATATTTTAATGGGTACAGCGTGACGGGCCTTGGTGTGTGGAAGGCTTCACGGATATATTATGACGCCCAGCAGCATCTTCTCGTATCAGGGAGTGATTATCTCGATCTCTATTCGGTGCTCTATCAGGCGTGCCTTAACCTTGTCGGGACGGACGGAATAGGCCCATCTGATTGCGAGCAGGTCAGACTGGCAACCATGGCGACGGAAATGCATATCTCCGGCACGTATTGCGTTTATCCGAAAGCTCCGGTCTGCGATTCCGGAGTGCCTACAGACCTCTTTTTCGATGACATGGAGGGAAATGTAAGATGGACTCTGTCACCGGTCTCCCAAGCTACGGTTCCGGAATACCTCTATGCCGGATATTACGCAACAAGCGGCGTATACAGTCTCTACGGGGAGAACCTCGATGTGCTTTCGGATTTTGCCTTAGCGATGAAGAACGCAGTGACCATACCCGCGGGCAGACAGGTCTATCTTCACTTCAATCATGCCTATGATTTTGAATCGGAAGGAAGCACGATGTACGACGGTGGAATAGTGGAGTACAGCGCCGACGGAGGCGCGATGTGGTACGACGCAGGATGGATGTTCATCAACAACGGTTATGACGGGACTATCTATACCGGGGCGGGGAACCCTTTGAGCGGGAGGAACGCCTTTACCGGCACCAGCTTCGGCTATACGGCAAGCCGCCTGAATATATCCGGACTGGCCGGGCAGAATGTCAAGTTCAGGTTCAGGATCGGGAACGACGAATCTTATGCATCGGACGGATGGTACATGGACGATGTCAGGGCATATTATTGCACTCCCAACGGCATTGATTTCACAGGGGAATGGACAACGCTCACGCAAAACTGCAAGAACACGGCAAGCGGTATGAAGTGCAAGATTAAGGGCGGCATGAATATCAGGAACATGGGGAATCAGAACGCCCCTTCCGCAAGAGTTTTTTTGTTTCTCTCGGACAACAATGTGTATGAACCGGGAGACTTCTATCTGAAGGAGTTCGCAACAGGCAAGATCAAGAAGGACAAAAGCAAAAGTAAGCCCGTGAGTTACGGTTTGCCCCTTGGATCAACTGCCTCGGGAAAATATGTCATCGCCGTGATAGACGGTGACAACGCCGTGGCTGAAGCGGATGAAAACAACAATTATATTGTGTACGGGCCGATGCCCTGAGATAAAGCTGTTCGGCCGGGATTATTCATGACTCACCGTTCACAGAGAGCAGATGAAGTATCATCGCTCATTCTCGGTCCCGAGAATCGTGACCTCCGAGGTATCCCGATAAGAACCCCGAAAGCTTTCGGGGTACAACATCTGCTCTCTGCGAAATTAGGAAGTTCATACCCCTAATATTTCAAAGGAGAACATATGATGAAAGCGAAAGACATAATGACAAAAAATGTGATTTCCGTGAAGCCCGAAACAACCATCGAAGAACTCGCCCGTCTGCTGATCGAGCATCGGATCGGCGGTCTTCCGGTTGTCGACGACAGCGGCGGATTGAGGGGCATTGTGACGGAAAACGATCTCATCAGCCAGAACAGCAAGCTCCACATCCCCACGATATTGAGGCTCTTCGATGCATATATTCCTCTTGGAACGAGCAAGATCGAGAGTGAAATAAAGAAAATGACCGCAGCCACTGTCGGGGAGATATGTTCGAAAGATGTCGTTACCGTGGACGAGGAAGCATCGGTTGAATATATCGCCACGTTAATGACCGACAAAAAAATCCATACGCTTCCGGTGGTGAAAGAGGGGAAGTTAGTAGGTATCATCGGCAAGAAGGACCTCATCCGGAGCATTGCCGGGGGCGGCACGGGGGTATAGGGCCGTACAACCTTCAATGAACTAAGAATTCATCCCAGCGCTACGCAGAAAGGGAGGTCATCCCTCAAAGCCTTTCAAGGCGATGAGATTTGATCAGGGCATGGCGTCGAGAAACAGCGCTTCACTGAAAGTTCCATCCTGATTTCGTATTATCGATATGGCTTCCGATGCCATATGGTATCGCTGCGAAAGGCTTTTAGTGCCGCCCTCCCCTTCCGATCTCACGATTCCTGTGTATCCGTACCGAATGGTTTCAGAGTTTATAATGTCCTAACATATAGCGAAACTGTGACTTATCTGTGACCTGCTTCATGTTATACCATCTCAAGAAGGGAAGACTGTATGAAATATCGAATCGGTCACGAGACTATGGCGCGGGTCACGAAATGCCTCTTCAATTTTGAATGTCTGAATGACGGAAACTGTCCTATGTGTTCCGTTGAGAAAGAAATAGCGAGTTTTGGGTTCTTCGTTAAAGACCGCCACAGAAGAGAAGCTTGTCCATACCTGCTGCCCTACGGACATTCCTATATCTGTTATTGTCCCGTTAGAATGGAGATATTCAAGAAGTACAATCAGTGAAAATACCGCAGCACCGGCCATTGCCTCAGGGATTCACCGATTTGCTCCTCAGTCTATCGGACACATTTCAGCTCAGATTATCCGTAAGCGCATGATGAAGAAGAGTAGATGTCCCGAAAGCTTTCGGGACTCATTCTCGGCCCCGATAAGAATCGGGACCTTCGAGGTATCCCGAGAAGAATCGGGATGAAGCCCGCTCCAATGCCGCATCTGCGCTTTCTCGCAAGAGAAGTCCGGAACGTTGACAAGCGATCAACAGCTTGATAAGGTTTAGCTGTAAGAACATCGCAGAGGTTCGTTATGGCCACATTAAAAAAGAAGATCTTGTATATCGCTCTGCTTCTCCTCGGTATTTTCATCGCGGGCATGATCGCCGTATCGTTTATTGTCGATCTTAAAGCCTACAGATCTGCCGTGGAATCGACCGCCTCCGATTTTCTCGGCATGGAGGTCAGAATCAAGGGAGACATCGGAATCGATTTGATACCGCGATTCAGCATCTCGTTGAAGGACGTGCATGTAAAAAATGAAGGGACGGAGGTTGCAGAAGTCGGCAAGATCAAGATAGGGGTGAAGATCATTCCACTCCTTAAGCGTGAAATAAAGATCACCGAGTTGAGGCTATTGAATCCAAACTTTCTTGTAGAAAAAATCAGGGACGGACGTCTCAATATCACTGTCCGGGGCGCGGTTCCGGGGGGCTTCACGATCAGAAGGTTGACAGTCTCGGACGGAAGGGGCGTCTATCTGGACAGAAAATCCGAACGAAAGATAGAAATGGAAGGAGTCGATTTTGATATAAGAAACTTTTCGTATGAACAAACAGGCGACGAGAATATCTTCAAGAAAGTGTCTTTTTCAGGGACCGTCCGATGCAAGAAGATGAGTGGAAAGAACTTTAGGATTGACGACGTAGAATCGGGACTGACTGCTCAGGATGGGACCTTCAGCCTTAGTCCGCTCAGTCTTCGTGCTCTGGGGGCACTGGGGAAAGGAAGGGTCACTATAATCTCGTCGGGACAGATCCCTGTTTTTGCGGTCTCCCTTCAAGCTTCGGGCCTGAACGCCGAAAGACTTTTTGCGAGCTTTTCAGGGAGGAGCGTGCTGAGGGGAAGTCTGGACTTCTCGTCCGAACTGGAGATGAGGGGAAAGAATTGGTATGAGTTGAAAAGAACAATGGATGGCGGTTTCGCCTTCAGCGGAAGAAATCTAACCCTGTCCGTCGATCTCGACAAACTTATTGCCGCTTACGAAAAGAGTCAAAACTTCAATCTGGTGGATATGGGTGCTTTCTTCTTTGTCGGTCCGATGGGCGCAGTTCTCACCAAGGGATATGACTTTGCCGGCATTTACAAAGGGGCACGCGGTGAAAGTACGGTGAGGAGACTTGTTTCCCGATGGAGAATCGAGAACGGAATTGCAGATGCGGAAGACGTTGCTCTCTCCACGCAGGGGAACAGGGTTGCGTTTAGGGGCAAGCTCGATTTCACGCGCAGCAGGTATCTGAACGCCACGGTGGCCGTTGTCGACAAAAGGGGATGCGCGAAGTTTAGTCAGCAACTGCGCGGCCCCTTTGGAAGACCACGGATCGAGAAGGTCAACGTGTTCGGATCGATTGTCGGGCCTTTCGTTGGTTTAATCGAGAGAGCAAAAAGGATCTTCATCAGAGACTGCAAGGCGTTCTATTCGGGGTCGGTTGCCCACCCTTGAACAAGTTAAATTTAACAATTACTAATACGGTCGTAACTCTATAAAGTCAATATTCCCGAGGGAGCATTGCGGCCGGCGATATGCAGTGGAAACCTTCTGCCCAGGATCTCGCAATGGGTCCTCAGCGCGACCTGCGGATTATTGTTGTTCCCGGATAAATGGGCGAGACAGGCCCATGTGAGATTTGTGCCGGTCAGAAGCAATTCTGCGGCCTCCCTGTTGGAAAGATGTCCTCCGGGGCCCTGTATACGCCTCTTAAGAAAAGCAGGATAGCTTCCCTTTGCAAGCATATCCGGGTCATAGTTGCTTTCGATGAAGACTCCGTCAAGAGAAGCGATCACTCCAAAAAGTTCCTCGAAGGCATGGCCGAGGTCGGTTAATATGCCGAGTCTTTTCGAACCGGAACAAAGAACGAACGCCGACCCATCGTCGGCATCATGAGGAGTGGGAATCGTTCGGACCGAAACCGGCCCGAAGTCAATATTGTCTCCGGAGCGGAAAAAACGTACATCTTTCAATTTTCCTATTTTCTTTTCTCTTTCGGTCCTCTGCAACGTCCTGGGAGTCATATAGATGGGCAAGCCGTATTTTCTCTGAAAAACGCCGGCGTAAAAGACATGGTCAGCATGGTCATGGGAAATTATCAGGGCGTCGACATCCCGGATATCCCTGCCGTATGCTTTTAGCCTGGTCTCTGCCTTGATCCCGCAGATGCCTGCGTCAAAAAGTAGCTTCACGCCGTCAGTCTCGACGTAAATACAGTTGCCGTTGCTGCCCGACTGGAGAGAAAGGGCGATCAAAACGACGCTCCCGATGCCTTAAAACGCCTGTTGCGAGATAGCACGGCATTATTCTAACATGGGCAGCATCTCACGTGCTCATCCGGTAGATAATCGACCTGTGGCCCTCCTCGGTCAGGGGCGCTCTTTCCTCTCTTTCAGCCAATATACAAGGCTGAAGATGACGGCCACCACAGTCGCAGCCACGACGAGCCAAAACAATAACCCAACCATCATGAACTCCTATTGCTATGAACGATATCTAACCCAGATTATTCATGAATATTTCGCATGAGGGAGAGCAGATGCAGCATAGGAGCGGCTTTGCAGAGTGTTCACAGCCGTCAGGATAGAACACTCTGTACCTCGGAGGTCCCGATTCTTATCGGGGCCGAGAATGAGCGATGATGCCGCATCTGCTTTTCCCGTCTCATGACATACGCATAATCCGGGCTAAATGTTGCATCAATATTCATTGAGTGACCCTCGTCCCCTGTATTGAAGGAAGGCAAGGGGGGCTTGCCGGTTTGGCTCCGTCCAGTCTTCAATCAGAACTTCCACGTCATATCCTTTTTCGCTCAACAATGTCCCGAAGCTGCCGACGTGGTCTGCTCCACAAATAAAAAAAATAGGTTCATCAATCTTGTCTTCTATCCTATCGATCCAGAAGCGTTCTCTAAGTTCGAAATATTTCTCCCGCTCTTTTCTGATTCTTTCCCCGATATCCTTCCTGGAATCGCCGTCGCCAACAGGAGCCTTTGTATGAATTCTTTCCGATGGTATTCCGAGGGCTTCTCTTTCTGACCTGTCCGGCTCGCAAAATCTATGCTCGATATTTAATTTTCTTGTAACGGCAAGAGCCGTGCAAGCCGTCGCTTTCTTCTCCCGCAATACCTCCGCATTAAGCTCCTCGGCAATACAGGTAATTTTGAGTTTAAGGGCTTTCATCTCAAGGAACGCGGAAAAGCGCATTATTTCACCTGGATCGCTTTTGTCATTCGTATACTGAACTCTGTGTGCAACTCCGATCAAATATACCATTTCTTCTCTCACAGGCGGACTTAGAATCTTACATAAAGTTTATCAAGTTATGCGTCATCTGTCGCGTCGCGGCAGACATTCTCGACTGGCTTCAGCGGAGGGCCGCACCCGTGCCCCTGATCAGCATTTTATACGGAGAATGAGTAAACTAATTATTACTCCGGCAAGTAAATACCAAAACGACGTCATTCCCCGGCTTGACCGGGGAATCCATAAGGGACTGGATGCTCCGATCAAGTCGGAGCATGACATCTTTCATCTATTTAATTGCCGTAG
>JBFLXP010000012.1:0-19939 GCA_040757315.1 Nitrospirota bacterium | reverse complement strand
ACAAACGTGCCGAGATTGCAGACCTTTGCCCTGCAGTACTTGTCGTGGATATGCTCTTCGTACTCCTCGCGGAAATACTTGATCGTCGTGAGCACGGGGTTCGGTGCGCTCTGCCCGAGTCCGCAGAGAGACCCGGCCTTTACGAGCTTCCCGAGCCGCTCGAGCCGCTCTATATCTCCTTTCTCCCCGTTCCCGGATGCGATCTTCTCAAGAACCTGGAGCATCTGGTAGGTGCCTATCCTGCAGGGCGGACACTTGCCGCAAGACTCAGCCTGAGTGAAGGAGAGAAAGAACTTGGCGACGTCCACCATGCAGTTGTCTTCATCCATCACTACCATGCCGCCGGAACCCATGATCGAGCCCACCTTAGTCAGAGAGTCGAAATCCACAGGCAGATCGAGATGCTGCTCGGGGATGCATCCTCCCGAAGGCCCTCCCGTTTGAACGGCCTTGAATTTCTTATTCCCCATGATTCCCCCTCCGATGTCGAAAACGATCTCCCTCAGGGTTATCCCCATCGGAACCTCGACTAACCCAGTATTCTTGACTTTCCCTGTAAGGGCAAACACCTTTGTACCGGGAGAATTCTCGGTGCCGATGCTATGGAACCAATCTGCGCCCTTCTCGATGATGGGGGGAACGCAGGCATAGGTCTCTATATTGTTCAGGTTCGAAGGATAACCCCACGGGCCTCCACCGGGCTCAGACACCCGAGGCGGTCTCGCATGCGGAAATCCTCTCTTCCCCTCTACGGAGGCGACAAGCGCAGTAGCCTCACCGCACACAAAGGCGCCGGCGCCTTCCTTCAGCCGGACAATAAAGTCCAACCCGGTACCGAGGATGTCTTTCCCAAGGAGACCCAACTTTTCGGCCTGTTGAATCGCTATCCTCAGATTTTTTACAGCAAGCGGATACTCGTGGCGTACATAAATAAAGCCGTAACGTGCGTCCACGGCGTACGCGCAGATGAGCATTCCTTCGAGGAGACTGTGGGGGTCGCCTTCCATGATAGCGCGGTCCATAAAAGCGCCCGGGTCTCCCTCGTCGCCGTTTGCAATAACCATCTTAATGCTACCCGCAGCCTTTCTCGTATGAGCCCATTTCACGCCCGCGGGAAAGCCCGCGCCTCCCCTTCCCCTGAGGTTCGCCTTCTTTACCTCTTCAATAACGTCTTCGGGGCTCATGGACGAGAATACCTTCTCCGCCGCCTTGTACCCGCCGATAGCCACATAATGGGAAATGTCGGTGGGGTCTATCGCCCCATTGTTCCTCAAAGCGATCCTCATCTGTTTCTTGTAGAATGGGACTTCGGTCATCTCCTCGACAGGATCCTTGAGGAAATGGTCTCTGTAAAGGAGGTTCCTTACCGGTGAATCCGCAGCGCAGGTGTGTGATATTATCTGCTGAATGCTGCCGGATTTCACTTTTTGATAGAAATAGCCGTACGGTTCCGTCTTCATGACGGGTCCCTTCTGGCAAAGACCCTGACACCCTGTTGAGACTATCTCGATATCAATATCCTTGTCCTTTCCGGTTTCGCTGAGCTCCTTGACAAGTCTCAGAGAGCCGTTCGCCTGACAGCCTGTTCCGCAGCAGACCTTTATTCTCTTCTTCCCCGGAGCGAGAACTCCTTCTCTTGCGAGGAGTTCCCGAAATGCAGCGAGATCGCCGACACTTCTCAGTCTCGATACAGTCTTCATGTCCATGTCATATTTCCTTTGCAGTGAACGAAATCACCGGTTTCCCAAACATAGCAATGTCACCCTGAGCTTGCCGGAGGGTGCCCCTGATGTCGTGGTTCGACATCATCCGCATTACATCGCCGGATTTGGAACTTAAATGTTAGTACATCGTCTCCGCCATGAAACAGATTTCCGGAAGCAGATACGAGACCAGGTCTCTGAACGTAATCATGCCTATTATCTTGTCTCCCTCGACAACAGGAAGATGCCTGATCTTCTTTCTTGAAGCGATAGTGATCGCGGAGCTTATCTCGCTCGATGGACTGAATGTGATAATCTCCCTCATGCAGATATCCTTCAGGGTCTGGTCGAAAGATGTGTTGTTGAAAACGCTCCGGACGATATCTCTCTCGGTAAACAGACTTTCCAGCTTTCCGTTCTCGTCGACAACAAACACTCCGCTTATATTCTTCTCCGTCATTTTGTGCACCGCTTCGGAAATGGTGCAGTCCTTGTGAATGGTCACTATCTCATAGGGCCTCGATTCCAGAATATCCTTTAACGTCATCATTCGTCTCCTCTCGATAACTTCCAGTTTCTCGGGCGGAAGTCTCAATTCCTCTTCGAGCTTTTCGAACAGTGTCCTTACTATTTTTACCGCTTTCACGGGACAGACATTGTAACAGGCTTTGCATTTTGTGCAGTAGTCGCGATCTATAAAAAAGCTGCTCCTTGTTTCCTTAACCGCGTCGAAAGCACAGGCTTGTTTGCATAGGCCGCAGAGAATGCATTCTTCCTGCACTATCACAAAGATGCCGAGATTGCAGACCTTTGCCCTGCAGTACTTGTCGTAGATGTGCTCTTCGTACTCCTCGCGGAAATACTTGATCGTCGTGAGCACGGGATTCGGTGCGCTCTGCCCGAGTCCGCAGAGAGACCCGGCCTTTACGAGCTTCCCGAGCCGCTCGAGCCGCTCTATATCTCCCTTCTCCCCATGCCCCGATGCGATCTTCTCAAGAACCTGGAGCATCTGGTAGGTGCCTATCCTGCAGGGCGGACACTTGCCGCAAGACTCAGCCTGAGTGAAGGAGAGAAAGAACTTGGCAACGTCCACCATGCAGTTGTCCTCGTCCATCGCCACCATGCCTCCGGAACCCATGATCGAGCCCACTGCCTTCAGAGAGTCAAAATCCACAGGCAGATCGAGAAACTGCTCGGGAATGCACCCTCCCGAAGGTCCCCCTGTCTGAACAGCCTTAAACTTCTTATCCCCGATAATCCCCCCTCCTATATCGAAAATGATCTCCCTCAGGGTTATCCCCATCGGAACCTCGACCAAACCCGTATTGTTCACCTTGCCTGCAAGAGAAAATACCTTGGTGCCGGCCGATCCCGTGGTCCCGATGCCGAGAAACCACTCCGCTCCTCTCTCGACGATCGGCGGAACGCAGGCATAGGTCTCTATGTTATTAAGGTTGGCCGGATATCCCCATGGGCCGCCTCCCGGCTCCGAAACTCTCGGCGGCCTTGCATGAGGGAATCCTCTTTTGCCCTCTATCGACGCAACAAGCGAAGTCGCCTCGCCGCAGACAAAGGCGCCGGCGCCTTCCCTAATCCCGACCGAAAAATCAAACCCTGTCCCGAGGATATCCTTCCCAAGCAGGCCCATTTCCTCAGCTTGTTTGATGGCGTTCTTCAGTGTCTTTATCGCCAGGGGATACTCGTGCCGCACATAGATAAAACCGTAATGCGCATCTATGGCGTATGCACAGATCAGCATCCCTTCAAGAAGGCTGTGGGGATCGCCCTCCATGATGGACCTGTCCATGAAAGCGCCCGGGTCGCCTTCGTCGCCGTTGGCGATAACAATCTTGAGGCTGCCCGGTGCCTTTCTGGCGTGCGCCCATTTCACCCCGGCGGGAAAGCCCGCCCCTCCCCTTCCCCTGAGGTTCGCCTTTCTCACCTCGTCGAGCGTCTTTTCAGGCCCAAGCGATGAAAACATCTTTTCGGCAGCGCCGTATCCGCCAATCGCAATATAATTAAGGATATTGAAGGGGTCGATGTTTCCGGTATTTCTGAGGGCGATCTTCAACTGCTTTTTGTAAAAGGGAACCTCGTCAACCGATGCCCTCGGCGCTTCCAGGAAGGACTCTCTGTACATAAGATCCCGCACAGGCTCACCGGTTGTGCATGTGGCTGAAACGATCTCGTGAGCCTTCTCCGGATGGACTTTTTGATAATGGTAACCATAGGGCTCCACCTTCATGATCGGACCTCTCTGGCAAAGCCCCTGACAGCCGGTCTTCATTACTTCAACTTTTGTGTCGCCGCGCGAAGCCTCTTCGGTCAACGCCCGCGCAATGTCATGGGATCCCAGTGTACTGCACGGCAGGCCGCAGCAGACTTTCAGTGTTTTCTTTTCATCGCCTGATTCTCTTAGAAGAGACAACCTGAGTCTTCCCAGATCCTCGATGTTCCTCAGCCTTTCCACTACTTATCATCTCCGTTCGTCCTTATTTCAGCAACAAACTTCTCTAACTTCTTCTCATTAATAATCTCGCCGACCACTTCGTCGTTAATTGTCGCCACGGGTGCAAGCCCGCAGCAGCCCACGCATCCGACAGTCTCGAGCGTCATCGCAAGATCTTCAGTAGTCTCTCCGCTTTTCACGCTGAACTCGTTCTCAAGAGCATGCAGCACCTTCTTGGAGCCGCGCACGTAGCATGCCGTTCCGAGGCAGACTTTAATCACCTTCTTGCCGCGGGGTTTGAAATGAAACATCTTGTAAAAACTTGCGACGCTGTATATTTCTGAGAGCGGAATATCGAGGTTCCGCGAAAGCTTCTTCAACACGTCTTCCGGCAGATAACCCTCTTCTTCCTGTATCTGATGGAGGACATGTATCAATATTCCCCTCTTCTTTTCGTTCTTGTCGAGAACGCTCCCTACTTCCCCGATCTGTTCGTCAATGTCAATCACATCTAATAAACTCATAAAACCTCCGTCTGAAGCCTGGCCATAAACTCAGGGTTTGTCATTCCCCGGCTCGACCGGGGAATCCAGAACCTCTCGAAATACTGGATTCCCGCCATCGCGGGAATGACGACAGAGAAAACATAACCGCAATTATTTATGGACAGACACAAAATATGCAGTATGGAGTAAACATACCCCTGTTTCCTGGCTTCTGTTTCCTGTGTTCTGTTCTTGTCCACTGTCTACTGCCTACTTACTTCTTTTTCCTATCCTGTTGTTAATATATCCCTATATGCGGTTTAGCCGCACGTTCGATATCGCGGCGGGCCGCCATGTCCATCAGCACTCTCTCTGCGCCGAATTTGCCCGGTTCGTATTTCCTGAGCTTTAAGGCCTCGCGGGCATTGTCGATGTATTGAAGTGTAAGATGCAGAATTTTCTCCGGGTCCGGTTCGAAATGCAGCGCACCTTTGAACCTTTCGAACCATACCTCCGTCATAATGCGCGTAACCTCCTTACTCGCTCCCACGGGTGATTCTCCCCCGAAGATCACCGGCACGCCTGATGCAGCGAAATAGCATCCGATGGCAATGGCCTTCTCGGACATCCATTCCGGCGCAATGCCGACCGCGGGCATGCCGCCGATCTCGTCGGACAGGCCTCCCTCCTCGGCCATGGCGGAGACAATCGTCAGTATCCTCGAATTGTCCACGCACGCTCCGAGGTGGAGTATAGGCGGAATACCGATCGCTTCGCAGACCTCGCGCAATCCGGGCCCTGCGTTTTCGAGCGCCATCTCCGGAGTCAGATAACCGGCGGTTCCGCATGCGGCGGAGCCGCAGCCGGTCGAGACAATCAGGACATCCGTCCTGATCAACTCCGTTGCAAGAAACCTGTGCAGCCCCTGAGAAGGAACTCTCGGATTGTCGCATCCGGCGAGACCGACGACGCCCCGGATCCTTCCCGCCATGATGGCGTCATTCAATGGTCTGAAAGATGCCCTCCAGCGTCCCCCCTGCATATATTCTATGTACTCATGCGAGAAGCCGGCGATAAGCGGAAACTTGTCCGACACAGAACTTCCGGTCGTTTTTCTGTTGGAGAAATTGTCTATCGCAAGTCTGACAATCTGGCGGGCGACTTCTCTCGCGCGGTGTTCGTCGTACTCGACATGGACGGCGCCCGGAAACTTCGCCTTATGCGACGTGGTGATCACTTTCGTATGAAATTTTTTCGAGAGTTCCGTCAGAGCAGGCATGATGCACTGAACATCCACCGTTATGGCATCAACAAGGCCCGTCAGGATCGCGAGTTCCTGGTTGGTGAAACCTCCGGCAGTAGGAATGCCGTGCCTCATGAGCACTTCATTTGCCGTGCAACACATACCGCCCAGGTTTATACCCTTTGCCCCTTTTGTCTGCGCGTAGGCTATCATCTCAGGCTCGTTCACGACATCGACTATAATCTCGGCCAGCGACGGTTCATGGCCATGAACCACAAGATTGACCTCGTCTTCCTTGAAGATTCCGAAACTTGCCTCCGCCTTCACGGGCTTCGGCGTTCCGAAGAGTATGTCTGTGATGTCCGTCGAGATCATCGAGCCTCCCCAACCGTCGGCAAGAGAGACCTTGAGCGCGCTCAAAAGGAGATTGTCAGGGTCATGGTCGACACCCATGTGTGTCCGGTGCATCGCTTCCGCTATCTCCCTATCAACGCCCCGGGGAACTATACCCCATTTCTTCCAGCGTTCCTGCGTCTTTCGGGGAGCCCTTCTGATGAAGTTCACTTCGCCTTTCTGCCGTCCGAAATCCTCGATCAGCTTCAGAGCGACGTCACGGGCAACATCGTTCACGGGACGGCCCTCGAATTCTATTTCGAGAATCCCCGCAACTCGATAAAGCTTCTTGACATCCGTTATAGTGAAATCTTTTGTCTCTCCGTTCGCAGCGGCGAGAAGAACAAAGGCCATGTCCCTTGCATGATCTGAATGTGCGGCGGACCCGGCCACGGCCATTCTCACAAGATTCCGTGCGGCGATCGTCGGAAGCGTTGCGCCGCAAACACCACGTGCCTCTTCCTCGGCATTCTGGCCGACGAGACGGCAGGGCCCCACGTGGCAGACCCTGCAGCAAGCGCCCGAGGACCCGACAGGGCATGGCTTCAGCTTTTCCGCCCTGTCAAAGCAGGTCTCTATCCGCTGTTCCTCACTCCACTCTATGATCTTTTCCGCTGCTTCATTTGCACTTCTTACAATCTTATCCATTACATCCTCCCAAACTTGATAAAGGGTTCAAGGATTCAAGGGGCCAAGGGTCCGAGTGCTGGAAATTCTCTTTTTACCCTCGAACCCTTTAATCCTCGAACCCTTGAACCCATTTTCTTCCTAAAACATCGGCTCCATCTCGAGTGCGGGGTGGCCAGCACTTGCGAGGAACTCAAGCAATTTTTCGGAATCCTCCGCTACGGTCTCATCCGCGATCTTGTCGAGAAGATCCGGCACGCCTTCTTCGGCAGCCCTCTTATCGAACGCCTCCTTCAAGCTCTCCTTAAGGTTCTTCGTCATCCATACGATGCGCCTGAGACCTCCGTCACCTGACAGGAATTTCTTGCTCACGATGAAGTTTCTGCCGATTCCCATGAACCCCGGGTTCTGAGTGCCTCCGCCGACCGTTCCGGCCAGAGTAGAGAACTTCATACCCACGGGAGTCATTCCCGTATGTCCGCGCTGCACGATCATGACGCCGTTCGCCTCCGGCACGATTGCTATTATGCACTCGAAACACCCGCAGGACGTCATGGGGTTTTCCATGATGGTATAGAGATTGAGCGTTTCGACCTTCCCTCCCGAGGCCTTCTTCAGATAGTCATCTATTCCCGTGTAGCGTCCGAAGCGGGCATCGACGAGATCGCCCTTCGGAATCGGCTGATTGCCGCCCGTCGGATCGATCTCGAACGCGGCCTTACAGTCAAGCCAGTTATAGGCGCCGCAGAGGCCGAGTCGCTCCGGGCTGATCACGCAGACATGGCTGGGCGCAAAAGACTGGCAGAGCAGGCAGGAATAAAAAATATCCACGGCCTCATCTATCAGCCCGCCGAGCCTCTGATCCCGTTCCCTGTAAGATTTCCGGGCTTCATCCTGGATCCTCAGCACGTCTTCCTCATCCGTATAAATCGTCACCTGCACTTTGTCCACGATCGATTTGAACCTGGAGTGCGTCATGGTCGAGTTGATGATGCCGAGATGTTCGAGAGTGAAACCCTCTTTCTTCGCATTATGGTTGATTCGTATCCAGTTGATCTCGCGCTGGCCCATATGCCATACGCCCTGCGCTTCGTTGATATTGTGATGCACCTTTCTTTCTATGACTCCCTCAAAGTCTTTCTGCATCTTTCTTCCTGCAACGTCTATCACAAGGCCGAGCGGCATCTTTCCGCCCTGCTCATATTTTTCCCGCCAGTTGTCCCCTACAATCGTGATCTTGCCATCTTCTATCTCTTCCATGTCCCTCATACGCACCCACTCGAAGGACGGCGTGCGGGCTCCGCCAAACTCGATAAACATATCCTCTTTCCGGATTCGTTCACCCTCGAAGGCAGGGCCGTAGGCAACAGGTATAGGGGGTTTCTCCACGATTATCTTCAATCCTCTGACTTCTATCGCCCTCTGGACGATCTTGTTGTGGTCGAATTCCTTATCGACTTCCTCGTAAACGCACACTCCGGTCGGGTGGATGACAGGAACGTCCGTGTCGCAGACAGCCGGATATCCCATGTTGATCGCGCCGGCGCCCGTTGTCCATTTGATTTCATCCAGATCCCCAAGGACCAGAGCGAACGCAAAAACCCTGTCTTTGGTGTATTTCAGGTGCTCCCTGAAATCTCCCGGCTTCTTGCCCCCGAAGATTAGTGAAGCCCGGACCGACCAGTTCAACGGATATATCGTATGCTCCGTGTCCGGACCGACCGGCACGATGCGGGTCTCCCAGCCGAGTTCGACCCCTTTTCTGAGGAGCTGCTTTGTCACACTGTTTCCGTTCACATGGCCCGAAAGGAAAGTAAGAATATTCTTTTCCTGGAGCTCGCGAACGATATTTACGGCAGTGTCGTCGTCAGGAGCTGCGCCGAGAATAGCCGCGAATCCCGGCATGGTCCCGTCAACCAATTGTATGCCCAGATTTCTCTGAATCGTATCTGTTATAAATCCATTGTATACGTAACCGGTTTCCGGGTCGGTAACAGGCTCAAGGCCGTTCACGTATCGCAGAGCCATGATTATTTCCTCCGCGAAAAGTGTTGCCATTCCGGAATCAAGCGCTTCGCCCAGATAAGGCTTCCAAATCTCTTCCTCAGGCTCGGCATGCTGCATCTCCTTCGCCATGCCAAGCGCCACCCGCATGTCGGCCAATGTCTTCACCGGGAAACCTGTCATGGCATAAATCATGGGCAGATAATAGGCGGTATCGGGAAACTCAAAGGCCGTATCACCGCCTTTTTCAGCAATAGTCTTTTCCAGCATCTCCTCCGCTCGTTGAACAATTGAATTGGCGCCCCGAATAACCTCCGAGGCTATAACCTTGGACATTTCGACCTCCTAATAGAGAAAATCAAGTCAGAATCAGCAATGCAAAATGAAAGAGTTAAAATGTAAGATGAGGACCTCAACAACTTCTTTAACCTTCATTGATAATTGCTTATTGATAATTGACAAATTTGCATTGATCATTTGGCTACTGTTCTCGTCTTCATGAACGCCGGTATCCCGTTTGCCTCCCTCGGCCCGACAGTGACCTTCCAGCCATCGAGTTTGTCCTCAAGTGCCCCGCTCAATATAGCGACATAGCCGGGAATGATCAGTTCCCTGTGGCTGACGACAGAATCGACGCCGCTTTCCTTGATGAACTGCGCGATCTTTGATGCGGTAAATTTTCCCGCAGCCCAGGCGGTCAGAACCGAAAGGCCCTCGCAATCCATGACAGCAAGATAGCTCGGGACCCTGCTGTTCTCCACCTCGCCCGATACAATAAAATAGGTGAGGGAGAAGTTGGTCGTGACCATCAAAGGAGATTCGGCAGTCGGTTCCCCGATCTTGTAGACCTTCTGCTCAACCTGCATCGGGACCTGCGGATCCGTATATATGTTCTGCCGCAGGGTGAAAAGCGCGAGGTTTTTCCATTTTTCGATGCTGTCCAGGACAATGATGGAAGAATATTTTGCAACGCCGACGCTCGCGATCAATGCCTCCGCAAGGGTGTCTTCACGCTGGGCAAAGTTCATAATAGGATATCCGAGCAGCTTAAAGTTTTTCTTTATTGCAGCGCGTCTAATTAGCGAATTATGCTCAATTATTTCTCTAGCAGTCCTAGCTCCAGAGTCGATCACCATATCTTCAACGCCAGCCGCTTTCGCCTTTTCCGTGAGGTCGACGAGCTCTTCAAGTCCTTTCGCAGCCACCCCGAGGGTCATCTTCTGTGCCTTGGCGACGGCCGCCATCGATTCCATGTTTTCGGAGTTTGCCCCGTAGACTATCGCCTTCTTGTCAGGAAAAAGCTTTCCTGCCGCCCCGGCCGCCTCCGCGTTTGTGGTACAAAGTATCGTGGGAACGCCGGGTGCCTTCTGGGCAACCGTCCGGGCTGCAGATTCAAATCTGCCGGCATCATTCGAGTCGTTCAGGAGGGCTATTGCATCTACGCGCAGTTTCTGCCCCACTCTTTCAATTTCCGAATCGAGAACTTCATCAATCTTGTCTTTTATTTCGCTCTCCCCGAGACTGTCACGGATTGCCAAAGCAAAGACGCACGGATTGACGAACCGTTTGTCGTGTCTGAAGAGCACCGTCTCTTCACCCATCTTTACTGCTTTCTCTCCGACACCCAATGTGATCGGCCTTACCGGCGGAGCAGATGCCTCACCGAGTTTCTGTTTTGCCTCTTCGGACACATCCGGACAAGCATCGAGGGAAGCCTGCCTTTGAGCCAACTTCATGGCAAAGGCAAGACAGGTTGGGAATCCGCACTTCTTGCAGTTCGTCTTAGGAAGAAGCTTAAAAATCTCTACGCCAGTCAACGCCATCTCTCAACCTCCAGTAGTATAGTAACGCCCTGGGCGAGGTTAAGATTTTATTCATCTATTTTATTATCTTAACCTTAACCCGAGCTTTATTACAATTCGTCAACAAGCCTCTCGATCGCTGCTATGGCTTTCGGGTGCCTCATGATGAGAAGCTCAGCCCCGGCGATAAGGAAAGCTGTCGCGGTGACGGCCTCCCATGCAACGGCTCTTTCTTCAAGACCGCCCCAGTGCGGCACGTCGGACTCGGCCGCCTGCGCCTCCTTCGCTTTCCAAACATAAATCCCCACGTCGCCGAGCATAGGCTGCTGCATCGTCGCGTCATTCTGGGTCAGCGCAGCGAGCCTTATCCTCTCCATGACCGAATAGGTGTACTCAATTCCATACCCCAATGCCGAACTCATGGGATCCGTCACGATCCTTTCTTTGTCGAATCCCATCTGCGTAATGAGGATGTTCAACTGCTTTGACAGATTGATATCGAGTTCGGACATGGCGATCAACTTGTGATTGTTCGCCATCGCTGCAGCCGCAATCGTCTTGTAATTGGCTTCCTGGGCTTTGCCGATTATGCAGTTCCTGTCCTTAGCCGCCTCGGCAGCAGCAACCAGAACGGCTGCATCCTTTTCTGCGTGGTTGCTTCCGAGGATGACGCACGGGATTGTTATTGAGGACAATACATCGTTCACCGTCTTGGCAGCGTCCTCCGGAGTTCGGTTCTCCCTGTCGGGATGAGTTCCTGCAAGTCTCAGGGCGATTGCCCCCGCTTTCAGGGTTTCCTGGCAGAATTTTGCCCAAAGCACCGGGTCGTGCGAAACATCATGAAACGGTTTCTGAACATCAGACGGCCAGTCGTAAGGGGGAACATCCTGTACTTCGACTGCCACGACAGGACGGCGGGGTGTTGATCCCTCAAAAGTGTGAAATGGAAGGACATTTTCGCCCCCGAAAGTGATTTCATGCGGGGCTGTGCCGACAGTCATTGAATAAACCTTTCCAGCGTATGTCTCCTTTGATGGTGTGAACGCCATGTCTCCTCCTATCATTTATGAATACATTGAGTAATGTCATTCCCGCTCTAACCTCACGGGTAGCGGCCGAATCGTGGGACCTGTCGGGAATCTTTCTTTTAAATTGCCTGCAACAAATCATCGTTCAAAGAAGGATTCCGGACAAGCCGGAATGACACCATTCTTTCGTGGAGACATCACTGGAATTTTTAGACTATACTCCGTATCACCTTCTTTCCGTTCGTCTCAGAAGTGAACTACCCCGCAGTCCCGAATGCTTTCGGGACAAAGAATCTTAAATGTCCCCACCTTAACTGAGGTGAGGGAATAACTGGAAAACCCAAGCAGAGCTTCGAGCAATTCCCTTGACCAAAAAAAACTACATCTCAAGATATGAATGGGCATATAGCGTATTGCCCAGTATCACATCGATAGTCTTTACCGTCGGCGTTACTTCATGAGGGTCGGCAATAACGGCAGTGAGTCCTTCGTACATGAGGAGCGCCAGGAAATGGTTATTCAGCATGGGCCGGAGGTGCTTGGGGCATCCATTCGAGACATTGCTCAGGCCGGCTACTGTCTTCATGGGCGGGTCGTTCAACTCCTGGAACATCTTCACTGCCTTTATGACTTTCAATGCATGATCCTGCGATGTCGCGACCTGGAGGACAAGGGGATCGAGATAAACATCTTCGAGGTCCACACCGTATTCCATCGCCCTTGCCATAATCTCTGCCGCTATAGCGGCCCTTTCCTCTGCGTCTGCCGGGAGGCCGCCTTTCCCGACGGTAAGCCCGATTATCCGGCACTTGTATTTCGCTGCGAGCTCCAGCATCGGGAAACGCTCCGGGTCGTTCGACGTCGAGTTAATGAGAGGTTTACCCCATTCGTTATTGTGGATTTTTATGCCTGCTTCTATCGCCTTCCCATTCGTTGTGTCGAGGCAGACCGGCAGCGGCACAGCCGCCTGAATAGTGGTAACCATCCACTCCATCAAGAACTCGCCTTCATCCTCAGCGGGGCCGATATTCGCGTCAATCATGCCGGCACCCGCTTTCCACTGGGCAATGGCTATTTCCTGGATCGGCTCCTTGTCCTTCTTTGCCATTGCCTCACGTACTCTTTTTGCGATAATACTGAGTCTCTCACCTATGATCAGCATCTTCAGAATACCCCTTTCTTCTGACTATGAGGGGCGATCTGGTAATCGCCCCCTAAATATAGGTACAACTCAATTTTTCCCGCGCCGTAAAAAATTTGAGGCTTCAAAAACGTGATAAACACGATACCATAAATTTCTTCGCAGGTAAAGAGTTTTTTTTAGTGCCGGCTCTAAAAAGTCTTGATTTTTTCTCTCAGGGGGGTATAATATCACCGATAAACTTTAGGGTTGACAAACCTTGAGCGTTATACTATCTTTTTAGGACGTAAGTATTATTGGAAGGAGGTGAGAACTTAATGAAGAAGGTTATAGCATTGGTATTGTCATTAATGTTGTTGGTTGCTTTCACAGTTGGATGCAAACCGAAAACGGAGGAACCGAAACCTGTTGAGGCTCCGGCTCCCGCGCCGGCACCGACTCCGGAACAGGCTCCGGCTCCGGAAAAGCCTGCTGAGGCTCCTGCACCAGCACCGGCTCCAGAGAAGCCAGCAAAGTAATTTCCCATATATTCAGGGGATGGATTACGCTCCATCCCCTGAATTTGCTTTTCTGGCTCAAAATTGGTATATTTCCTATAGCACTTATCTATCACAGCGAAGAGTGGGTCTCCCCACTCTTTTATTTTATGGGCATAAGAAAAGAACACCTGGTAAGGGATGAACGATATAACACAGAAAATTCTGAAACTGGCTGAGCAGATTGCCGGCGATCAGGAAGTTGAAATCGCCGATATAGAACTGTTGGGAAAAGGGAAAACATTGCTCAGGGTATATATCGATAAAGGCGGCGGCGTCACCCTTGACGATTGCGAGCGGTTCAGCAAGAGCTTCGGGGCTCTTCTCGATGTCGAGAGCATCATTCGAGGGCCGTATACTCTGGAGGTATCATCTCCCGGACTCGACCGTCCTCTCAAGACCATCGAGGATTTCAGGAAGAGCATAGGCAAACTGGCCCGGATCGTCACATCGGAAAAAATAGACAATCAGAATTTCTTTCTCGGGAGGATAGTGGACGTCCGGGATACTCATGTCCGCATTCGGATGAATGACCGCGAAATGGATATCCCGATCGACAGAGTGGCGAAAGCAAGATTGGAGATCGAGATATAATGTCTAAAGAACTCTGTTACGTCGTCGACCAGATCAGCAGGGAAAAGGGAATCACCAGAGAGGTTCTCATCGAAACCTTGAGGACCGCTCTCCTCTCGGCTGCGCGAAAGAAATTCGGCGGCAGGGCGAACATCGACCTGACGATCGACCCGAAGACTTGCGATATCTCAGCCTTCGAAATCAAGAGAGTCGTTTCGGAAGTTTCGAACAAGGACGAAGAGATATCTCTCTCCGAGGCTCGCAAGATTTCTCCGGATATCGAGGAGGGAGGAACGGTCAATACGCCTTTGGACCTCCACGAATTCAGCAGGATGGCCGCGCAGACCGCAAAACAGGTAATTTTTCAGCGGGTGAGGGAAGCCGAACGGGACGTCATATACAACGAATTCAAGGACAAAGTCGGCCAGATCGTGAGCGGCGTCGTAATGAGGAAAGAGAAAGGGATCTATTTTCTTAACCTCGGCAAGACCGAAGCCTTTCTGCCCATTAAGGAAACCCTCCCCAACGAAAACCTGAAGAGAGGCGATACCGTCCGTGTTTACATAGAAGACGTCAAGATTACATCAAAAGGGCCCGTAATCCTGGTTACGCGGGCAAGCCCTCAGTTTGTTGCCGCTCTCTTCAAAGTGGAGGTGCCGGAGATCAACGACGGGCTCGTAATCATAAGGAACATTGTCAGGGAGCCGGGCGAACGGACAAAGCTCGCCGTGTTCTCGAAAAACGCCTCCATCGATCCCGTGGGTGCCTGCGTCGGCATGAAAGGCACCCGTGTCCAGTCAATCGTGCGCGAGTTGCGGGGAGAACGGATCGACATTATCCCTTGGACGGATGACCCCAGACAGCTTGTCGCCCGGGCATTAAGCCCCGCAGCCGTGGACAGGATCGGCATAAACGAAGAAGCGAAAACAGCCATGGTGGTCGTCAACGACCAGCAGCTTTCTCTTGCGATCGGCAAGAAGGGACAGAATGTGAGACTCGCGATGAAGCTGACTGGCTGGGACATAGATATTATCAGCGAATCGGAATACTCTAAGATTCGGATAGAAGAAGCGGACAAGTCTTTCTCCTCTCCTTCTTCGGATGGATAAAGACCTTTCGGACTTTCCAATACAGTACGTCAAAGGTGTAGGACCCCAGCGAGCACGGCTTTTCAGCCGCATCGGTATTAAATCCGTCAGAGACGCCCTCTTTTATCTCCCTTACCGTTACGAAGACAGGAGCGCGATCAGAAAGATCGCCGACCTTAAATACGGCCATCCGGAAACCGTGGCCGGGAAGATCGTTTCCGCCCAGGTGATAAAGCTTCCCGGACGGAACCTGCGGATATTCGAACTTGTCATGAACGACGGCAGCGGTCTCCTGAAGGGAAAGTGGTTCAACCAGCCTTTCATGAAAAAGAATTTCAGGGTCGGCCAGGATGTTCTCCTCTCCGGCATGGTTAAAATCAATCCCTACCGGGGAATCGGATTCGAAATGGACAGTCCCGAATTCGAGATTGCCCGCGACGAAGACGATGGCCACATTCACACCAACAGAATAGTCCCCGTTTACAGAGTTACAAGCGGGCTTAGCGTGCGGCAGATGCGCTCGGTCATGTTCAACATAATTCAGACTTACAGTGAGCAAGTGAGCGAGCTTCTGCCCGGTGAAATCCTGAAAAGGCACGGGCTGCCCGGGCTTCGGCGGAGTATTTCAAATGTTCACTTCCCCGAGAATGGTACCGACATGGATCTCCTCAACCGGGGAATCAGTGATTTTCACAAAAGACTCTCTTTCGACGAACTCTTCATGCTCGAAATGGGGCTTGCCGTCATAAAAAGGGGAATCGCACACGAAAGGGGAATTGCCTTCAATCCTATGGGAAATCTGCTTTCAAGGCTGGCGGGTTCGCTCCCCTTCAGACTGACGAAGGCGCAGGAAAGGGTTTTCGGCGAGATACGGGCTGACATGAAAAGCCCGAAACCGATGAACAGACTGGTGCAGGGAGATGTGGGATGCGGCAAGACCGTGGTTGCGCTCATGGCGATGACCGTCGCCGCAGAATGCAGTTATCAGTCAGCGCTGATGGCGCCAACGGAAATACTCGCCGAACAACACTACATCAACATTCACAGTATAGTCGAAGGTCTTGGATTGAAGATATGCCTCCTGACGGGCAGCAAGAAAGATAGGCCTCTCGATATGATCGCTTCGGGCGCTATCGATATCGTCGTGGGAACACATGCGATCATACAGGAAGGTGTTGCATTTAAGAATCTCGGCCTCGCGGTCATCGACGAGCAGCACCGGTTCGGAGTCGCGCAGAGAGCTGTTCTCAAGAAAAAGGCGAAAAACCCCGACGTACTCGTTATGACGGCGACACCGATACCGAGAACTCTTGCATTGACGGTATACGGCGATCTCGATTATTCGGTAATCGACGAACTGCCGCCCGACAGAAGACCTATAGCGACAGGGTCGGTGGGCGCCGCACAGAAAGAACATATTTACGGAATAATCAGAGACGAGGTGAAGAAGGGGAGGCAAGCCTATGTCGTATACCCTATCATCGAGGAGTCCGAAAAGACTGATCTGAGATCAGCGATACTGGGGAAAGAGGGGTTTGAGAAAGTATTCCCGGATTTCAGGATCGGCTTGCTCCACGGCAGGATGAAGGCCCAGGAGAGGGAACAGGTCATGGCTTCCTTCAAACAGGGAGAAGTCGATATTCTCGTGAGTACGACGGTAATAGAAGTGGGCGTCGATGTGCCAAATGCGACGCTTATGATTATAATACATGCAGAAAGGTTCGGGCTGTCTCAGCTCCATCAGCTCAGGGGAAGAATCGGCAGGGGAGCCCATCAGTCACAGTGCTTGCTGGTTGTGTATCCCCCTTACGGTGAAGACGCGCGAAGAAGGATTGATATTATGGTGCAGAGCAGCGATGGCTTCAGAATAGCTGAAGAAGACCTGAACATACGGGGGCCGGGAGAATTCTTCGGAACGCGCCAGTCGGGCATGCCCGACCTGATGATAGCCAATATTGCAAGAGACGGCGTTCTCCTCGGCGAGGCTCGGAAGGAGGCCTTCGGGCTTATCGGGCGCGACCCTGATTTGAAAGAATATCCGTCTCTCAGGAAATGTCTGGAGACATTCTGGAAGGGCAAGATCGAGATCTTCAAAACGGGATAAAGAGCTGGTCGCCGTTTCGTAATGGTGGGCGGCTCTCACTATAGATCGTTTGTCATGCCCGCAGGTTGTCAGCGGGCATCCAGAGGCTTCTGGATTCCCCGGTCAAGCCGGGGAATGACGACAATGGGTATTCATGACTATTTTGATTTTGAGACGGTCATCATGTATTGCGCACGTGCGACAGACGGAAATTGGAAATAAGAACTTGTTATGTTCAAGAGAATAAGAGATAGTTTCGAGGACGGTCTTTATAAGATGAAATGGTTTTCCACCGCCATTTCAGACAGGGTGAAGATTGAACTCTCCGTTTTGAAGCTGCTTTACCAGGCTGAGCAGATGGAGCGGAAAAAGGAAGAATTGATGAAGACCATAGGCAAAAGGATGCTGGATCTGAAAGACCAGTCCGAGAGGACGGTTCTGAACGACAGGGTCATCTCGGAGACTATGAGCGAAGTGGAGAAGATAAACCGGGATATCGAAGAGACAAAAAAGAAAGCATCCGAAATCAGCAGCACAGGCTGACGGGTTGTGATGACCAACGTTGTCATCGGTCGTCATGCATTCATAACCCCTCTAACCTCCCCTTATCTTAAGGGGAGGAACATCCCCTCTTGGGTTAAGAGGGGTTAGGGGAGTTACTTTAATGATCGTTCGCCCAATCGAGTATCGATAATGTTTTTGATACTGTTTAATATCCAAAAGACCTTTACATGTTCATTTACGTCATAGCTTTCATCATTGGATCCGTAATCGGCTCCTTTCTCAACGTATGCATCTACAGGTTGCCCAGGAATTTGTCCATTGTCTTCCCCGCGTCGCGCTGCCCTTCATGCAATACACCTATCAGACCCCTGGACAACATACCGATCCTTAGCTATTTTCTGCTCGGCGGGAAATGCAGAGTCTGCAGAGCAAAGATAGCATTCCGGTATCCCCTCGTTGAATTTCTGAATGCGGCTTTATATGTGCTGGTAGTATTGAGATACGGTACAGGGTGGGACACGCTCATCTACTGTATTTTCTCCTCCACCCTCGTGGTCATTACATTCATAGATCTCGATTTCCAGATCATCCCCGACAGGATCACCCTGCCGGGCATACCGATTGGCCTTGTCGCCGGGGCGTTCTTCCTGCCCGATCCCTTCATGAGATATTCCGATCTCGGTCTCAAAGCATCGGTAATCGGTTTCATTGCCGGAGGAGGGCTTTTCTATCTTGTTGCAACGGTCAGCAGGGGCGGAATGGGCGGCGGAGACATAAAAATGATGGCCATGGTCGGCGCCCTTACCGGATGGAAATCGGTGCTTCTGACGACGTTCCTCGGGAGCCTGTCCGGGTCTCTCGTCGGGATCTTTCTGATGATATTCAAGGGCAAAGGAAGAAAAACCAAGATCCCCTTCGGCCCCTTTCTTGCGCTTGGTGCTCTGCTCACTCTCTTTTTCGGACAGGAAATTCTGTCGTGGTATTTGGGGGATAAAACATGAGCCCGGATATCATCTTTTTTTATCTGATAATTTTCCTCTTCATCGGCATCTTCGCTTTCGCCGTTATCCGGGTTGCGACAAAATATTTCGCGGGGACGAAGCAAATCGAGCACAAGGATGTATCGAAAGTCGGCTTTGTTGTCGATACCTTCCACGACCTTGTGTCGAAACTCAAGGAAAAAGAAAGAGAGCTCGAAGAACTGCGAAAAAAGGCGGAGGACCGGGCCACGGCGATAGAGGGATACAACGAGAATATCCTCCAGAGCGTGCCGAGCGGGGTCATCAGTTTCGATGAAGACATGCGGATAACCAAAGTAAACGCCCCTGCCGAGAGGATACTCGAGATCCAGGCGGAGAGCGCTGCCGGAAAGCTCCACGCCGATGTCCTCGGCAAACCGATATCGGATCTGCTCGGCAAAAGCAGGGTGATCGAAAGGAGCGAGGTGCGATACGTGACACCCTCCGGCAGAAGAATATGGCTGGGTCTCACCTTCTCCCCATTAAGAAACAGCGCGGGTCAGACGATCGGCCAGATCCTTGTGTTCACAGATCTGACTCACCTCAAGGCGATCGAGTCGCAGATGGAACTGAGGGACAGACTTTCGAGTCTCGGCGAGATTTCGGCCGGCATCGCCCACGAGTTGAGGAACCCTATGGGAGTCATCGCGGGATATACGAAACTGCTTTCAAAAAAAATCGACGATTCTCTGAGACCGACCGTGAATGCCATTTCGAAGGAGATCACGGTTATGGACAGGATCATCTCCGATTTCCTCTCCTTCGCAAAGCCTCCCGAACTCGCGGTTTCCGGGATCAATCTTAAGAAGTTGATGGCCGACTGCCTCAGCGTGTCCATGGGAGAGCGTGGCGATATAGTTCTCAATTTGGATGTTTCCGAGCTTCCGTCATTCAAAGGAGATGAGGTGCTCCTCAGGCAGGCTTTTGCAAACCTGATCCAGAATTCGGTTGAAGCGATGCCCCAGGGCGGGAACCTGTCCATCCGGGCGTTTCAAACAACAGACTCCGGCGGGGATTTTCTGAGCATCTGCGTATCCGATACGGGCCACGGCGTTCCGGAGGAACTGAAGAACAAGATATTCCTTCCCTTCTTCACCTCGAAGGAGAAAGGAACGGGACTCGGACTCGCCATAGTGCACAAGATCATTATCACGCACGGAGGAAGCATCTCCTTTGAAAGCACGCCGAAAGGGACGACCTTCAAAATACGTTTGCCGATGTGAAGTGAGTCCTGTTTTTCGTAATCCTTCAGTGAGGGGGA
>JBFLXP010000011.1:0-20498 GCA_040757315.1 Nitrospirota bacterium | reverse complement strand
TCAACACTACAACCGGAGACATAGACGGTGACGGAAGCCCGGACATCATTGCCGGACTCGGAACGGCGCCTCAGAACCCGTCGCTGATCGCAGCATACAAACAGGACGGAACACTAATTGCAGGCAGCAAGGTCAAAGCTCTTAGAACATACTATGGAGCAAGAGTGGCCGCCGCCGATTTCAACGGAGATTCCAGGGCGGAGACGGTCGTAGGATCCGGAACCGGACCGGGTGTTCCGTCGTATGTTACCGTATACTCCTATACTTCCGGCAAGAACGCCGGCACGGGCCTCAGCTTTAAGCCATTCGACCTGCCGGGCGGAGTCAATGTCGCAGCCGGAGACGTTGACGGAGACGGAGTCGCAGATCTGATAACTTCTTCGGGCGCGAATTCGTCGGCCGGATCCCGGGTGCGAGTTTGGAAAGTCGACGCTTCAAAGGTGCCGTGGACTGCTGTCAAGACCGCGATCGACTTTGTTCCATTTCCCAAACGGTGCGGGCTTGGCCTGGCAACGGGAGATATCAACGGCGACGGAAAGGACGAGATGATCGTGGCCGGCGGACCGGACCCGAAAGGAGGGCCCAATACAGTGAAGGTGTTCAACGGCGACGGCTCCGATTTCGGTCTTGAGATTAACATTGGTTCTACTGGGTACAGTCTCGGCGTAGCTTCGGCCGATCTTGATCTTGACGGAGTCTCCGAGATTATTACAGTTGCCGGCAAGGCAGGATATCCATCCAACATAAAGATCTATAAAGGGGACGGCACGCTTTTTCGAAGCTTCGATGTTTTACCGGGCGCATGTTACAACGGAACCGTATCAACCGGTGATTTAGGATACTAATAGTAGACTATCTTCCGTTCCAGGTCGGTCGAACGCGAGATCCGCTTGGCTTCTTCGAGAGTTATGACGTCCTGCCTGCAGAGATGGATCAGATGCTGGTCAAAGGTCTGCATTCCGTACTCATCGCGTCCTTTCTCGATATGCTGCTCTATTTCATCAAGGTTGCCCTCCCGAATGCATGCCTTTATAGTGGACGTGGAATACATTACTTCCGCGATCGGAATGACATTCTCGCCGCTCTTGTCCGGAATTAAGCGCAGAGAAATCGTCGCCACCAGGATCTCCGCCAGTCTCTGCCTCGTGATATCCTGAGACTGAGGTGGAAAGTATCCGATAATCCGGTTGATAGTGGATGCCGCATTATGGGTATGCAGTGTCGACAATACGAGGTGCCCCGTCTCCGCGGCCTTGATGCAGGCGTCTATCGTTTCCAGATCGCGCAACTCACCGACCATGATGACATCGGGGTCCATCCGCATGGCGGCTCTGATCGCAACGCTGAAACTCTCTGTATCGATGCCGACTTCCCGCTGGACGATGCAGCTCTTGTTGGAGGAGAAAAGGAATTCTATCGGGTCTTCGATGGTAATGATATTGTAGTTATGGTTTTCATTCACGAACCGGATCATCGAGGCCAGCGTCGTGGACTTGCCGTTGCCGGTAGGTCCCGTGACGAGTATCAGACCATTGGGCGCCTGTGCGGTCTTCGCCAGCACAGAGGGAAGATGCAGTTCCGCAAACGTCCCTATGTAGTGCGGTATGACACGCATCACAAGGCCCACATTGCCCCGCTGCCGGAAGATACTTACCCGGAAACGACCGACGTTCTCCAGAGTGTAGGAAGTGTCAAACTCCGTTATGTCCCGGGGCAGCTTCCGGCTGTTCTGCTCTATAACGGTATCGGCAAGAAACTCGGTATCTTTGTTTGTCAGATTTCTGAGTTTTGAGCGGATCAGGTGACCCCTCGCCCTGAACAGAGGGGGGTTATCCACTTCGAAATGAATGTCCGAAACCCTCTTTTCAAAAGCAATCTCCAGAATTTGTTTGAATGTGGCAATGTCCATATTGATTCCTCTTTAGATCTTTAGATTATTGTCTTCCCATGATCGCGCTGTAGCTGTCATTCCCGCTTGTCGGGAATCCTTAACCCCCCTCTGTCCCCCCTTAAACTAAGGGGGGATGAAGGGGGGTTACCGGACGAGCCGGAATGACAGAAAACAAACGCTCACACACTGAATATGACTCTTCTCGTCATTCCTTATGATATCCAAACATCCTCACATCCGTGAAGCCTTTTTTGCGTGCTTCCGGTAAACCGCATTTTCCACAGCCAGGACCGCCTGATTCGACAGTATTTCCAGCATGCCGACCGGCACCGGTGACGGCTCTTTTCTGCCGAAATCAGCATATGTCAGAGCAACTGCTTTCCACTGAGTCATCAAGGGGAGTAGCAGTATAGTCGGCCCCAAAGGGGATCCTATCTTCTCGTACAAATGCTCACGCAAGACCGGATCTTCGCTGTCGCCGCAGAAAATCTCTCCCTTTTCGAGAGCATCGCGGAAGACCGAGTGCTCTGTGAGCGGAATTTTCAGCTTCGAAGCGGATGTCGGTCCCGTATTCTTGTGCGCACTCACCCCCATGGCCCTTTCGCCGACAAGCTCGGTCTGGCGAACAACAAAGGTGATTGACCGCTCGAAGATTCCGGCGACAGCCTGGAGAAGGGCCAGCGATATGTCGGAAGGCTCCTTCAGAGTCCGAAGCAGGGAAGTCTGCTCTCTCACCTTCTTCAACTGAACATCCGATCCGGAGAGGTCTTCCTGCTCCCGCAACAGTCCGTCAATGCAGCACTTGAAGGTTTCCAGAAACTGCATCGTATCTTCGACGGAAGTCTCCTTCTCCACATTTCTCAAAGGCTTCGGAATAACCGCCCTGACCCCGTCGCAAAAAGACTGCAGGGTGAAGCTGTAAACCAGAGGAGATACCATCTGAACAACGGGAACCCGGGGATACATTACTTTCATATGCCGGCGCAGGGCCACAATTCTTTCAGGAGGAAGTCCTCCCTCCGACTGCTGCGGGCCGTCAAAAACCATGATGGCGTCAATCTTTTTTGAGAGACACTCGGCCATGATACTGTCAAGTTCCCCTTCGTCTTCGGTGGCAAAGACGAGCACTCCCTCTTTCTTGCATATGGTCATAACCGAATGTTTCGTGAGTCCGTCCCCGCTGAACAGTACCAGGGCTTTGGCCTGCTCTTCCGTCCTTGCCGCACCTTGCTGCGAAGCTGAGCTGAACCGTTTCAGGAAAGAAACAAAGGCTTCCTGATCATCGACCGGTAAATCTCCCAGGAAGTTCCGAACGATCTGGCGGTGAATTGCGACGGGTTCAAATAGTTCCCTGACGGAAAAAGTCTGTGGTATTTTTCTTGTTAGATGATCTACGTCGGCCAGGCCAAGGTCTTCGGCGGTAAGGCTCTCTTCCTTTCCTTCGCGCTCAGACGTCTTGCCCGCTGAAGCGGCATCTACATATACTTCTTCATACGACGGCACGTGTTTTTCGGCCTTTCGATCCCGTTCACGCTCGTCGAAAACGCGAAGTGCGTCCATCAACACCATCTGGGCGTCAAGACCGACAGCCTGCTCCATTTTGTCGATAAGATACTTGCATTCGGAAGAGACATCAATGGCTTCGGTATCGAGAGTGAAAGTTCCGCTGGTCCAGCCTATCAATTCAACCAGGGTCATCTCAATCAGCTTCTTTAAACCTTTGGTTGCATCTTCAGGTTTCAGTCTGCCCAGTTCAATAAGGGTGGCGATCAAAGGCTTACGATCCTTTCCCGCTCTCCCCTGAACTTCCAGAGCCTCTTGGAGATCCTTAGGGGCTATGGCTTTCATTTCGACCAAAACGGCCCCGATGCGAATCTTGCTGTTGAGATGGTTAGCCCCGACTATGTAGCCGTTGCTGAAGATGATCCGGCTTTCGCCCCTGTTCCCTCTGACGGAAAAGGTGCCGGACTTCCGCGTGGTGTGTATCAGTTGAATTATATCAACTATATGTAAATGTTCTAAGTCTCCGGTGAAGGCCATCTTATGCCGATACAAAAAAAGCAGACTATCAACAAGAATACCACAGGAAACGCCGAGCGGTAAACCCTGTTTAAGTGCCTGTTGCATAGATCCAGCTCTGTCACCCTGAATTTATTTCAGGGTCTCCCCGACCGCTGATCGCGCTTCGAGGGCATGCTTGATCGGGGAATACATGGTTCGACATCCGTCCGAAGTATCGACGGATCACCATGACAGTCTTGTCACCCTGAGCTTGCCGAAGGGCGGATACGGAGCCCGTCCCGCACCTGATACGGGCGTCAAGCCGGAGTACGACAATCCGGGGAATTACGTCGCCATACTGATGACCTTATTAATAGCCCTCACAGCCTCATCATCATCATAAGCGCATCCTCTTCGGGATCGTCGTAGTATTTCTTTCTGAATCCTTCGACCTTAAACTCGAAGGATTCATAAAATTTCCGCGCACCCGTATTGGAAACCCTCACCTTGAGGTACAGAAAGACGCAGCCTTTCGTTTTCAACTCCTTTATCGCTTCATTCATTAACAGCGTTGCCACGCCGCGCCTCCTGTGATCAGGATGTACTGCGAGGTCCAGGATATTGGCTTCGTGGAAATGATGGCTTGTACATATATATCCGATAATGCTGCCCTCGAATACCGCAACCTTCGAGCAAGAATATTTCTTATATATTTCTCCGACAAAAGCCTCCGCCGGCCAGGGTGAACTGAACGCCGTCTCTTCGATCCCCATTATAGACGGGATATCGTCATCTTGCATATCGCGGATTATCAGCTTGTCCATCACTTTCAAACCGGCAGATGAGCACACTATGATTAGAGTTTGTCCGTAAAGTCTTATTTTGTCATTGTCCGTCCGTCAGTACGCAAGACGGATGTCGAACCATGGATTCCCCGATCAAGTCGGGGAATGACAGATTACAAAAGTCATGGTTTATGAGCACACTCTAATTAAAAATGCCCGCGGGACAGGCCGCGGATGATGCGAATAGCGTCTTCAACAGTGTTCGCCCCATGAATCAAATCCATATCATCACTGCTGATCGTTCCCTCAGCCAGCATGGTATCCCTCATGAACCTGCGGAGATGATCCCAGAAGTCCCTGACCATACCTACGACCGGAAAGCGTTCGAGCTTTCCCGTCTGCGCGAGTGTAATCACCTCAAAGGCCTCATCCAGCGTACCGAATCCGCCCGGCATCACGACAAAAGCTGTCGAGTATTTCACAAGAATGACCTTGCGCACGAAAAAATGTTCGAATTCGATAAACTTGTCCAGATATGGATTCGGCCTCTGTTCCATAGGGAGCTTTATATTGCAGCCAAGGCTCAGTCCGCCGCCCTCCTTGGCGCCCCTGTTGGCAGCCTCCATGATCCCCGGACCGCCTCCGGTCATGACGGCATAGCCCGCCTGGGCGAGAGCCCGTCCGAGTTCGCGGGCCAATTCGTAATAACGGTGCCTCTCCGGAAACCGCGCAGATCCGAAGACTGTTACGCACGGTTCTTCGAATTCAAAACTCTCGAAGCCGTGCAGGAATTCCAGAAAGAACCTCACCGCGCTCTCGAGGTCTTCGCCCCGTTTCCGGCGACCCGACAGAAAGAGCTTCTCCGCGCCCACGACCTGTCCGAGAAGCGAAGAGGACTGCACAATATCCGACAACCCCTTGTTATTCATAAGCGTCTCCTTTATGTGCTCTCCGCATTCAAAAACCAAACCACAGAGAACACAGAGAATCAAAATCAATCAAAATAAGCAATTCTCAATCAGCAAGCCAAAACTGTAAGACTGTATTATCATCCTGCACTAATACCTCGCTTGTCATGCCGGCTTGTCCGGCATCCTTCTTCGTTAAGGATGAAAGAAAGATGCCCGGCAAGCGGGAATGACAGAACGCGATATTTCATTGCCCATTTTTTATGATTCACCCTTCATCGTTAGAAGGACTTCTCTCCTGAAAACAGGAAGAAACTTCTGTGTCCTCTGTGGTTTTCATCTTGGCCGTAATCTCAATTATCAATCTTCAGAGATTTCGCATGCCATATCTTTTCATCATACTCACGGATTGAACGGTCCGATGAAAACCTGCCCGTCCGCGCAGCCGTCAGAATCGACATCTTTGTCCACTTTTTCAGGTCCCTGAAAGCCGCGCTCACACGGTCCTGGCAGTCCACATAGGACTGATAATCGGCAAGGACCATATGCTCATCCCGGCACAAAAGCGAATCTATCAACGGCTTGAACAGGTTCATGTCTTTTTTGGAAAAAAAACCCGCACTGATAAGGTCTATCGCTTCTTTCAGTTCTGCGTTTGCATCATACACATTAGCCGGATTATAGCCCTTTGACTTCACAGCAGTGACCTCGTCTGAAGTCATGCCGAAAAGGAAGAAGTTTTCTGCGCCGACCGACTCAAGGATTTCGATGTTTGAACCCGTCAGCGTCCCGATCGTCAGTGCGCCGTTCATCGAAAATTTCATACTTCCCGTCCCTGATGCCTCCTTTCCTGCCGTAGAGATATGCTCGGAGAGATCGGCAGCGGGATATATATACTGACCGTTCTTCACATTGAAATTGGGGAAAAAAGCCACCTTCAGACGTCCTGCCACGTCGGGGTCATCGTTTACGACTTCGCCTACCGAATTGATCAGTTTTATGATGAGGTTTGCTAAGAAATAACCGGGAGATGCCTTGCCCCCGAAGACGAATGTTCTGGGCGTAATATCCAGTCCGGGATTTTTCCTGATCCTGTTGTAGAGGGTGATCGCGTAAAGCAGGCTGAGGTGCTGGCGTCTGTATTCATGGAGGCGCTTCAGATGGACGTCGAAAAGAGTATCGGGCCCGACTGAAATGCCGGTACGTTCCTGAATAATCCGTGCGAGGGCGCTTTTATTCGCATATTTTATCTGCTGCCACTTTTTCACAAAAGCAGGGTCTCTGGCAAAAGCCTCAAGTTGCCTCAGTTCCCCGAGCTGACTGATCCAATTGCCTCCGATTGTTTTTGTAATGAGTTCCGCGAGGCCCGGATTGCTGAGCAGCACCCAGCGCCTCGGGGTCACGCCGCTGGTGATATTGACAAACCGCTCGGGATACAGTTCATAGAGGTCAGGAAGAATGGTTCTTTTGATCATTTCGGTATGAGCCTCCGAAACCCCGTTGATCATATGACTTCCTATTCCTGCAAGATGTACCATTCGCACGTACTTCTGATCACTTTCATCTATGAGAGAGAGCCGGGCGAGCTTTTCAGCATTGTCGGGATACTTTAACCATATTTCGTCAAGAAAGCGCCGGTTTATCTCATAGACTATCTCAAGGTGCCTCGGAAGGAGGCCTGCGAACAGCGGCAACGGCCACTTCTTGAGCGCCTCCGGCAAGACTGTAAAGTTCGTATAGGAAAAGGTGTTCTGTGTTATATACCATGCCTTGTCCCAGCTTACCGCATACTCATCCACCAGCAGTCTCATCAATTCCGCCACAGCGATTGCCGCATGCGTGCCGTTAAGTTGTACTGCAAAGGAATCGGAAAAGGTATAAATATCCTTCCAGCGGAGAAGATGCTGACGGATCATGTCCTGGAGCGCGCAGGAGACGAAGAAATACTGCTGAGCAAGCCGCAGGTGTTTGCCAAGGTATGGTTCGTCCGCCGGATAGAGGATCTTTCCGATAGACTCTGAGGCTATCTTCTCGTTGACCCCTCCAAAGTAATCGCCACTGCTGAAGGCCTCAAAATCGAAAGACTCTACGGCTTCGCATTTCCAGAGGCGCAGAAGGTTGATAGTGCCGGATTTGTATCCGCATACCGGTGTGTCACAGGCGGTACCTTTAACGGCAAATTTCGGGATCCATCGCACCCGGAAATGATCATGCTCATCATAGTATGACTCGGTGTGTCCGCCCAGATTCACATTATATGAGATTTCAGGGCGGGAGATCTCCCACGGGTTTCCGGAGAGGAGCCACTTGTTCGTGAGTTCAACCTGCCAGCCGTCTTTTATCTCCTGGTTAAACGCTCCGAATTCATATCGTATCCCGTACCCGATGGCAGGGATTTCAAGCGTTGCCAGCGAGTCCGCAAAGCAGGCGGCGAGCCTTCCGAGGCCGCCGTTGCCGAGACCCGGCTCTTCCTCCTGCTCTATCAGCTCGTAAAGATTCAGCCCCAAACCTTCCAAAGCTTCAAGGACTTGATCATGGATGCCCAGATTTATCAGATTGTTTCCAAGCTGAGCCCCGGGGAGAAACTCGTCAGAGAGGTATGAGACCACGGTCATGTCTTCCGTGAAGTTCTGAAGGGTCCTGACCCACCCCTGCATCATCCTGTCTCTTACCGAATATGCAAGAGCAAGGTACCAGTCGTTCCGCGTCGCGGTCTGGGGGTTCTTCCCCAGATGGAAGAAGAGATTGTCAAGAAGGGATTGTTTGATCGCTTCAGCACTTAATTCTGTACGGACATTTTCACATTCCTTTTTTGACGGTATTGTTTCATTTTTCTCAGGATTTTCATATAGCATCATACATTATACCTTATTTTTCGCCCTCTTCCATCCGCTTTCGGGCACGGCATTATGCCCTTCTCAAAGGCAAATTTCCGAAGTCCCACGTCGTACGTATTTCTTAAGTCCCCATAAAACAAGCATTCATTCACCCTTCGATAAAGAAACGATATTTCGCAATCGATGACCCCGGATCTTTTTTTGCTGAAGACGCAGACAGTCGAATCAAACGTTTTACGAAGTGGTCGATAAAGTTGGCATCGCAGGCGATTGGCACAGCACTCGAAGAGGCCCGCCTCTCAACAGACGATCTGTCGGCGCTCGTTGTCAATACCTGCACGGGATACATATGTCCCGGAATCTCCACATATCTTGTCGAACGTTTGGGACTCAGGAGAAACGTCAGAGTCTATGATCTGGTAGGAAGCGGATGCGGAGGAGCGATACCGAACATAGAGGTTGCCGAATCGCTCCTCGAAATGAATCCTGACGGAGTGATCGGCAGCATCTCGGTTGAGGTCTGCAGCGCCACATTTCAGATGGGCGATGACCTGAGCCTTCTCGTATCGAACGCGCTATTCGGAGACGGCGCCGCTGCCGCACTGCTCTGGAAACGGCGCCACGGACTCGAACTCATTGCGTCATCAAGTCATTACGTGCCGGAAGACCGGGAAGCGATCCGATTTATCCACAAAGGGGGTCAACTCCAAAATCAGCTATGGACAAGCCTTCCACATCTCGTCAAGAAGGCTGTCTCGCGTGTCGTTGACGACCTGCTGCGTTCCGCCTCATTGAATATGGAGGATATCGGGCACTGGGCTCTCCATACCGGAGGCGAAAAAATAATCAATACCATCAGGGATGAACTGGGACTGAACGAGACTCAGATAGGGCCAACCAGAAAAATTCTCTCGGAATACGGCAACATGTCATCGCCGACTGTACTGTTTGTTCTCGAAGACATTCTCCGCGACGGCGTCCAACCGGGTGAATGGTGCATGATGCTCGCCTTCGGCGCCGGCCTCTCAGCCCATGGGTATCTGTTGAGACAATCTTAAAGGACCACGTCGGCATTCACAAAACAGAATCCTCTCCCTTGAGGAAAGAAATGCCTGCAAGGTTTCTGTCTGCCGTTTCTGCTCTTCCTGAAGGCCGCACTACATAAAATTGTTGTAATAATGTATATTTCTTTTGATAATTAATGAAGAATTCATCAAAATTTCTGCAGAACGAAAGGAGATCCAAAATGTTTAGAATGAACTGTATCATTTTACTCACTGCTATCCTGATCCTGTCACTGACGATAAATCTCGTCTCAGCTCAAGATCGGGAGGCCGTAAAAATCAAAGCGCTAAAAACGGGATACAATATGCTGCTCTCCGAAGTGGATAAAAATAAAGACAGTAAAATTAGCTTAGATGAATGTCTTTCAGCGTGGAAAGACAAAGCAACAGGAGAGAGTAAGTGCAAGTATTGGGATAAGAACGGAGACGGTATCATAACAGAGGAAGAGTACGTACAACAGGGATTGAAAGCAATGAAGTAAAGCCCCTTAACTTAACGCCGAGATGGTCATGAACGGGGCTTGCCGCTCAATTCTATCAATACGACAAAGAAATTCACGAACAGTAGTTGGCGAACAGTAGTTGGGTAGTTGGTGGTAGTTGGGGTCTGCCCTTGACATTGGACAAAACGGCCAAGATAGTTTTCAATCGGCAATCCAAATTTCCGAGGTAAGCCTTCTGGTGCAGGTTTTCAGGTGTTATTTTCATTCGGCGGCCGCTTCGTCTCGCTGGTCCTCTTCCTCAATAATTACGAGCGTCAGGCCGCAATCCGAGCACTCTTTGTCACTATCGCCCACGGGGGAGCCGCAGGCCGGGCACCTGCCATGGCTGATCAGTTCGTTGGAAGCCCTCAGCTCCGGATGTATCTCCATGTAGTATTCGTGAATCCGCTCCTGTGCCCTTTCAAAGTCCTCTTTAGATACAATCAACATGCATTTGGGGCGACAGCCTTTTTTGCAGCCGGCATCGGAAGTTACTGTGCAAGAGATACCGGCTTTGATGAGAACGTTGTACAGTTCACCTAACCACTTGAGGTCGCCCTCTTTTACCACAACTGCGTTTTCAATAGCCTCCGCCATCACCCGCCTCTTTTCCTCCTCCGCTTGTCTATACTCTTCGTGAGAAAGAAGGACTGCGCCGCAATCAGCGCATCTCTCGATATGCGGCTGATACTCCACTTTGCAATCGGGACATATCTTATTCCGGGCCATAGTTCGGGATAGGGAAATCAAGAGACATCCATTCCCCGGTCCATTTTACTATATTAGCAGGACTCGGAACAAATCAGAGGCAGGGTATTTTGCGGATCTCTTGAAAGGCTGCTGTGAAGACAGCACAATGTGAGACCTCACCCCATTCATTTAAGAACAACATGTTACTAACAGGTTCATTGGTAAGCGATCAAATTCACATAACTCCCCCTCGCCCCCTCTTAGCTTAAGAGGGGGTTGGGGGCGTTACTTGAATCAATGTCCCCATACTTATGCACTCCTTAGTAAGTCAGAATTGCTAACGTAGAAAGAGTTGTGCATAGACTGATATACGCTGTGCGGCGTCCTTCTTGTAACAAGGCAGAAAACTGACGTGATATAATGGTGAATATTTCACGAGCAAAACATCTGAGGGAGGCTTCCGGGCTGTCTGTGAATATGTTGTTCCATAGCTGTAGTGACCTCTTGAGAGGCCGCCTTTTGGTCGACCGAGTAATAACCGGATCAATAATGATTCCTCTGTTTATGAGTCTCACTGCGATAGCATACGCCGACGACAAGATTTATACCAACGAGGACTTGCTAAAATATCAAATCAAAAGGGAAGCACCGCTGCACCTTGAATCTATAGCTCCAATATCGGATTTCGATTCGTCTTTTTACAGGCTTCGAAAATATATCCAGGAAAGACTTAAGGTTGTAAAAAGTCCTGAATATAAGAAATATCTCCAGCCACTCTCCTCCGGGATGACACAAGAACAGGTTGGCCGACTGTGGGGGATAAAAACGGTCGGGGGGATGCACGAAGAAGCAGAGGATAAGAGATTCATCATAGACATCAGAAATTACGAGATAGGCGTATCTCTTTATTTTAGAAATGACGCATTAAAAGGCTGGAAGCGATTTGAGAGTAATCCGTATTCTGCGCCGGGCGTGAGAAAGGAAGATCCGGAAAAAGAAGATGAAAAGGTCTTGATCAGCATATCTGGCTGTCCCACTCTGCAAGATGGATTAGACGGGGAAAATAGTCAAACCGGATATGCAACCTTTTGGGTTGTGACTCATGGGCGGACCACAGAGGAAATTTGTGACACAGTGGGTCGCGGCTGCAAGTCTTGCAAGAAATTAAGCCAGCGGAAATCGGCGCTGGAATGATACCAAAGTAGGGATATTGCTTGAAAGAGTACGCATTACCTTCTTCCTGGCATACGCAGGACTTTGAGAATTGATGGCGCTGCGCTACTACACATAGAAAGACGCAGATTTAGGCTTCGCTGATATTTGACAATTTCCATTTCTAAAGTTGCATTTTGAAGACGCGGCAAAAAGTGATAAGTTTCAGACAATAATTCTCAGAGAAACGCCTTGCTAAATTTGTTCAAATCCTGGAAGTTATCTCGATCTAACTGGTTCTTTCGGAGGCTTTTATTTTCACAGAAAATGGAAGCGAGGAATAAAGTCACATCTTTCTTGCAAAAAATAGAACGTCCCCTTTTCACCCTTTTCACGCAAACGTCTTCTATATCACCGGCAGCAGCTATAGATTGAAAAATAAGCTTAAGAAAGCAAAGTAAGAGGACATCCTATAACAGTGTGCCAAGGTGAAAAACAGGGGACAGTTAGATATGGGTTGGCACGAAAAATCGATTGTAGGGCTTCTGGCGAAGCCGATTTTCAACTAAACCCCGATTTTTTTCACTATTTAGATAGTAGTCATATCAGGGGGTTCAATTCTATTTGCGGAAAATGGGTCAAATGACAAAATGGGTCAGATGTCACAATCTACAGACGGCTTCAAGGACAAGGCAAATAATTAGCACTTCAAACGAAATCCTTAGCGTCGGGATAAACCGGCGTGGGCTTAAGTGAGAAAATCTCGATTGAGGGTTAGCCTACCATCATCAACCGAGTCACGCAAGTGCCATGAGGAAACATGCGAAGTGGCAATAGGAAAAGTTTAATCTTAAGATCGACTCCAGAATCTGCACCAGCTATTAGGAACTCTCAAGAAGCTCCTTAGGAGAACTGGGGTCATATTGCTCTTCAGATAGAACTTCGCAAACTGTATTCGGTTTCCCACGATATTTTCCATCAGCATAAACTTCATTAGTTTGAATGATCAAAAAAGAGAATGATCGTGGCTGCCTTTACAAATATTCCCTTCCTGTGAGATACTTGCTTTGAAGCGACAAGCGTTAAGTTCAAGATCGAAAAGGATAAACTGAACATAGATCCTTTGCTCACAGTGGTAAATACTTATAGGAGCAAGGGAGGGAAAAGCGTGACGAAAAGCATAAAGGCAGGGCGCCCATCGTTTAGAAGCCGGCTTCAGTTCGAAGAGCTCATCTCCAACCTGTCAGCCAGGTTTATCCGACTGCCGCCGGATGAGGTTGATCGAGAGATCGAGAGTGCTCTTCATCGGCTGCTGGACTTTTTTAAGGCCGACCGTTGCGGCTTGCTGCAGGTCGGGCAAAACGAAAAGTTTGTGTACGTGTCCCACGTTGCGTATGCAGAAGGCATCAGGCAGGTACCGTCAAAGCTCAACCTCGCAGGCCTCTTCCCATGGTCATACGAGCTGAACGTGGAGCGTGGCGAGAGTGTTATTATAAGGAGCTTGAGCGACCTTCCACCGGAAGCCCGGCTTGACCGACAATCCTTTTCAGAGATGGGGGTTCGATCCAGCCTGGCAATTCCGCTGCAAGTCGTAAGTGGCACCCGCCACATCATCGCGCTGCAGAGCTTGCGTGAAGAGCAAGCCTGGCCTGAGCAATATGTTCCGCGACTACTTACACTGGGGGATATCTTTGTCAGCGCCCTAGAGCGCAAGCAGGCTGAAGAAAAACTTAGGGAGGCATATGCTGAAATCAAACAACTTAAGGACCGTCTGGAGGCGGAAAACATTTATCTCTGGCAGGAAATTGAGATGGCCCAGGGCTTCGATGATATTGTCGGCAGGAGCGATGCACTTAAGTATGTACTTTACCGTGTGGGCCAGTTTGCACCGACGGATACAACTATCCTCATCACGGGGGAGACCGGCACAGGCAAGGGACTAATTGCGCGGGCGATTCATAGTTTAAGCAAGCGCAAGAACAAGCCCATGATCCATGTGAATTGCGCGGCTTTGCCTGCGAATCTGATAGAGAGTGAACTCTTCGGCAGGGAGAAAGGCGCCTTCACGGGCGCACAGGAAAAGCAGATCGGCCGCTTCGAACTTGCTCATCAGGGAACGATCTTCCTCGACGAAGTGGGTGAATTGCCGTTGGAACTTCAGCCGAAGTTGCTCAGGGTCCTTGAAGACGGCGCCTTCGAGCGTTTAGGCAGCCCCCATACCATCAAAGTGAACATGAGGGTCATCGCCTCAACAAACCGGAACCTCGATGAAGATGTCATGAACGGACGTTTCCGGAAGGACCTTTATTATCGGTTAAACGTTCTCCCCATAACGGTGCCGCCTCTCAGACAGAGGAGAGATGACATCCCCCTTCTGGTCGAATACTTTGTCAAGAAGCTCAACAAGAAGTACGGAAAGCATATTTCCTCGGTCCCGCAGGATGTCATAAACTCGCTACAGAGCTATCTCTGGCCAGGAAATGTCAGGGAACTCGAGAACGTTATCGAGCGGGCCGTGATCACAAGCTGTGATTCATCCTTGAAAATTAGGGAGAAGATCGAAGCGACTCTTCCTTTCCATCAGGAAGCAGCGAGCAGAAGCCTTGAGGTCACGGAACGGGCACATATTCTCAAAGTTCTTCAGGAAACAGGCTGGAAGATCGAAGGACCAAAAGGTGCTGCACTTATCCTTGGGATAAATCCGAGTACCCTCCGTACCCGAATGAAAAAACTTGGAATACATAGACCAACTCCGAGCTGATACAACAATTTTTCCCATGGCATTGCGTGGAAGCCATGGAATACCACGGATTCACGGCCTTTAATATATCTGCAACTTTTAATCTGTCAGAAAATTATCTATTAGATTCAAATCCTTATAAAAATTCCTTCTTCAGTTCCCTATTCGGCACATCGTTTGCTGTGATATTGAACCAAAGCCTTTTAGATATTTATTGGATTCTAATTTTAAGGATACCAGTTGAGCACAATTACCATTACACTGCGGATACTCCAGGGAAAAAAGAAAGAGTTTCTTCAGACAGTGCGCGCACTGCATGAGGATATGAAGCGGGAAAAAGGGTTCATGAAATTCACGATTTTCCAGGAAGTCAATGACCCGGATGTTTTTCACCTCACCGAAGAGTGGAATACTTCGGATAATCTCGAAATGTTCACAAAGTCCGAGACGTTCAGCGTGCTTTTGGGGGCGCTGAAGGTGTTATGCAAAGAGACGGAGATACGCTATCAAATAGGTGACGCACGAAAAGATACGAAGGTTCTAAAGTTATAAAAGGGCACGAAGTCGGACACAGGTTGCGATTAGCAACAGGACTAAAATGATGCTGCTTGTCAAAGATAGAATTTCATCCGGAATTAAGAGGCGATCCAGACATATGTCTTTCCATGTGACCGAAGAAGGAGGTGAGGCATTCATAGTGGTGTCGGTTAAGACCCCCAATGACGCCCGCGAAGCTGCCTCCCTGTCGTACACACAGATCGGGGAAGTCTTGACGGAGCGTCGCATGGTGATCTGCCATGAGCGAATATTTGGGAGCCTTTGCGTTGAAGATGCAGTCACGGAAGCGCGGAGTAAGGCACTTCATGAACAGCATGTTCCAAGCAATGGATCTATCACCTATATAGAAGGGAATCCCCCTTGGGGTAAAGGTTTTGCCGGAACAATCATCCATGCGGTGCGTCTTAAGGATATGAACGATTTCTGGACAATCATAGATGGTAATAGACCATGCGGCCGTGGATGGAGACAGAATGGGATAATGCATTTGATTTTGCAAAGCATTCAGCCTCCTAATGAGAAAAGGTATCAGAAAATATCCAGGTCGCTTCAAGCTCATTACATGATTGAACGCGCCGAGCGAATTCTCCGTGAAAATGGCGCATCGTACAGAGATGTGGTGAGGACATGGTTCTATCTTTCAAATATTCTTGACTGGTATGCGGTGTTCAATAAGGCGAGAAATGAGAAATACGGGGAGTTTGGAATCATGCCCGGACCGGGTGACAGGGAGTTGCTTCTTCCAGCCAGCACGGGGATACAGGCAGAAACTCCATCGGGTGCCGCATGCACAATGGACCTGCTTGCTGTTCTCGGCGGTGACGGTGCCGAACCATCTGTCAGAAGGCTCTCGAACCCGTCACAACTCGATGCCTTCCGCTATGGGTCTGCGTTTGCTCGCTGCTCTGTTGTAAGAAATGAAAGTATATGTCTCATAGAGGTTTCAGGCACTGCAGCGATAGACAAGCATGGAGTGAGTCTTTATCGGGGAGATATCCGCGCACAGATCGACTGCACACTCGATAAGATGCAGGAACTCCTCAAACAGGAGGCTATGGAGCTTGAAGACATCTGTTCAGCCACGGTGTTCGTAAAACAGCCGGAGTATGCTGAAATCTTTTATGAAGTAGCTGATGCCCGTGGTCTTAAAGATCTTCCGTGCGTCTGTATCCTCGCTGATGTTTGCCGTGCGGAGCTTCTATTTGAAATGGATGCGGAAGTTATTGTTCCGAAGGAGGTGATATTGAAAGAAAATGGGAATGAGAATTTATGGATAAGGCAATTTTTGTCATTCCCCGCTTGACCAAGGAATTCGAAACTCCTAATGAAACAACTGGATTCTCGTGGGAATGATGACGACTAAACTCGGAAAGGAGAAAAAAATGAAAAGCAGAATTATGATTTTCTTATTCATCATGGCCATGTTTGTGTCTTTCAGCGCGAATGCGGCGGAGATGAAGAAAAGTGGTTTTCTCGGGGATTATTCAGGACTGAAAAAGGGTCCGAGTGGAGGGGCCGACTGGATCTATATCAAGCCTGATGTGAACTTTGCCCAATACAAAAAAGTAATAGTAGATCAGGTCACTTTTTATCTGAAAAAGGACGCGAAAGACAAAGGCATACAGCCGGACGACATCAAAGAATTGACGGATGCCTTTGACAACGCGGTAAGAGAGAATATAGGCAAGTATTATCCCTTGGTTGATCAGCCCGGGCCGGACGTGCTGCGGCTTCGAATTGCCATAACGGATATTGTTCCCAATAAGCCGGCCATAAGCGCAGTGTCAACCGTAATGCCTATCGGTCTCGGCTTAAGCGTAGTAAAGAAAGTCGTGACCGGCAGACACACTGGTGTGGGGGAGACGAGCATGGAGATGGAAGCCCTCGATTCGATGACAAACACCAGAGTTGCAGCCGCCATCGACTGGCATTCCGGAGGAAAGCTGTCGGGTGTGAAGAAATGGGGCTCTGCGCAAGAGGCGTTCAGCTTCTGGACCGAAAGAATACGGAAGCGGCTTGACGAATACCAAGGCAAGAAGTAAGAGGAGCGACGGTGTAAATTGAGAGGAAACGGGATTGAGATACGGAAATACTTCATTAAAAGGCGCCGTCACATTTAGCTTTGTGATATTTACATGTTATTTCGTTCTGTCCGAGATTAACTACAATGACAGCGCCTTTGCGCGGCAATCTCTAAGACCCACTGGCTATGCGGGTTCGGTGAGTTGCCGTGAGTGCCACGAGAAATTTTATGAACTCTGGTCAACTTCTCATCACGGGCTTACGATGCAGCCCTATACTAAAGCATTCGCAGAAAAAAATATCACTCCACAGACAGAAGACATAACAGTCAAGAACAAGAGCTACCGGTTTGATATCAAGAAGGGAGAAGTTAGCGGGAAATTCAAGAGAAGGAATAAGCGTTATGTGGTGAAGTATGTTTTGGGCGGGAAGTATGTCTATTTCTTCCTTACACCTATGGATCGCGGACGCTTACAGGTACTGCCCGTATCCTATGATGTGCGAAAAAAAGAGTGGTATGACACGACGGCAAGCTTCATACGTCATTTTGTCGACACAACTGACCGGCCTGTGGACTGGAAGGATTCCATGATGACCTTTAACACGGCATGTTACGGATGTCATGTGAGCCAGTTGAGCACGAACTACGATCCGGAAACGGATTCATACAGATCAATATGGGCCGAGCCGGGCATCAATTGCGAGACCTGTCATGGCCCGGGTCAGGAGCACAACAGGATAGCAGAGGCGACTCTAAAAGGAAAACCTCTTAAAGAGTCCAAGATCATCAGCACAAAAAAGATGACGCCTGAAGGGCGTGATCACATGTGTGCAACATGTCATGCCAAGGCAGGACCGATCACGGCGAGCTTCATTATAGGAGATGAGTACTTCGACCACTTCGATCTCATAACACTTGAAAATCCGGACTTTTATCCCGACGGAAGGGACCTGGGAGAAAATTATACTTACACTCTCTATCTGATGAGTCCGTGCGTCAGGGCAGGAAAGCTTGAATGCATGCACTGCCATACTTCGAGCGGGCGTTACAGGTTTAAGAATGAAAAATTCAATAATGCGTGCATGCCGTGCCACGAAAAATACGTAAAGGATCCTGCTTCTCATACGCACCATAAACCTGATAGTGAAGGAGACAAATGCGTCGCATGTCACATGCCGAAGACGGAGTTTGCCAAGATGGAGCGGAGTGACCACTCCATGCGGCCTCCAATGCCTGCGGCATCAATAGCGTTCAAATCCCCCAATGCCTGCAATATCTGTCACACTGACAAAGACGCTCGCTGGGCCAACAACATAGTACGGGAATGGAGAACACGGGATTATCAGGCGTCCGTGCTCCATGTTTCCGGGTTGATCGAAGTAGGACGTAGAAGGGACTGGAGCCGGCTTGAAGAGATGCTCGCGTATATTGCGGACAAAAAGCACGATGAAATATATGCGGCGTCCCTCATACGTCTTCTCTCAGCATGTGGTGACGGGAAGAAATGGTCTGTGCTTACAAAAGCTCTCGATGATCCCTCTCCGCTTATAAGGTCGACAGCGGCTGAGGGACTTCAAAATTATTATACCTCTGAGTCTGTCGATGCCCTTCTGAAAGCCACACGGGATGAATATCGGCTTGTGAGTATCAGGGCTGCGTCATCGCTGGCGGCGATCTCTACGGAATACATAAGGGAACAACAACGTAAGGATTTCGAAACCGCACTGAATGAAGTTGAGTCTTCCCTCATGGCACGACCCGATGACTTCGGATCGAATTACAACCTCGGCAATTATTATATAAGTCTCAGGGAATTCAAGAAGGCCGTAGTTTCTTTTGAAACTGCAATCAAACGTAGGCCCGACACGGTCATCCCATATGTCAATGCATCTTTGGCATATGTGAACCTCGGCGATAAGAAGAAGGCTGAAGCGAGTCTCAGAAAAGCCCTGAAAATAGAACCCGAGAATGCAGTTGCCAATTTCAACCTTGGCCTTCTCATGGCCGAAGTCGGGCGATTGGAAGAGGCGGAACATGCGCTGATGAGCGCTTTTAAGTCTGATCCTCAGATGGCGCAGGCGGCATACAACCTTTGCATTTTGCTTGCAAAAGACAGACTTCATGAAGCAATCGGATTCTGTAGAAAGGCAAGCACGCTTAGGTCCGACGACGCCAGGTACGCCTATACGCTTGCGTTTTATCTTGATCAAGAGGGTGACAAAGACGAGGCGGTAAAGACACTGAACACTCTTATTCAGGAACATCCTGAATATCGGGATGCTCAATTGCTTCTGCAGAGGATTTCAAAAAAGAATAATGAATAATTTGGTGAAAGAAAGGAGGAGAAAAATGAGAAAGATTAGAAGGGTGGGGGTTATCTTTGCCGTCCTTCTCGTCGTCTTAATCATCTATTCCACAAATGCAGTGGCCGACACAGCGGCCGGACAGGCAGAAGGCAAGAGTCCGAATATTGTCCTGATCGTAGCTGACGACATGGGCTATTCCGACCTTGGATCATTTGGCGGTGAGATCAGGACGCCGACCTTTGACGCCCTGGCGATGGCGGGTGTGCGCTTCACAGACTTCCATTCCGGACTAAGCTGCTCGCCGACACGCTCGATGCTTTTCTCCGGCACCGACAACCACATCGCCGGAATCGGCAATATGGACGAGTTTACAGCGCCGAACCAGCGGGGAAAGCGCGGTTATGAAGGCTACCTGAATCGTGACGTAGTAACCTTTGCCGAGCTGTTGCGCGATAACGGATATCACACCTACTATGTGGGAAAATGGCACCTCGGGAAGAAACCTGACCAGATTCCTGCGGCGCGAGGTTTCGAGCGCGACTTCACGCTGCTCGACGGTGACGGCAGCTATTTTGACATGACGGGCATGTCGGCCAATAGCCCAAAGTCAGTGTTCACTGAGGACGGCAAGTATCTCCAGAAACTACCCGACGACTATTACGCGACTAAGACCTACACAGACAGATTGATCTCGTTCATCGAATCGAACCGCAAGGACGGCAAGCCTTTTTTTGCTATACACACCGGGCAGGCGCCGCATGAGCCGTACGGGCTTCCGGGCGACTGGCTCCGAAAGTACGACAGGCAATACGACATGGGATGGGATGCTTTGCGTGAGCAAAGGCTGAAACGAATGAAGGAAATGGGAATTGTGCCGGAAAATGCCGAGCTTGCCGCTCGACTGTGGTATGTACCGCCTGCCGTTGTTCTCGCTCCTGCCGTCAAAGCTATAATGGGCCGGAAGATGGAAATTTATGCTGCGTTAGTCGAGAACCTCGATTACCATATCGGTAGGCTGGTGGCATATCTGAAGGAAATCGGCGAGTACGACAACACCTTGT
>JBFLXP010000010.1:0-20526 GCA_040757315.1 Nitrospirota bacterium | reverse complement strand
AGTTTCGCTCTCGCCCTCTGTCCATGATTCAGAGAAGAACAAGACTTGGGTTAACGATACAGGCAAACTAAAGAACGAATTTGCGTTCTCTTTCGTAGTAGAGAGGCGGGCCTCCCCCGGAGATTGCCAAACCTTCTATTGGGTATGCGGCTATGACTACTCGTTAAACACTTACCAGAACGGAGTGCTCATTGGAACCGGAAAAACGGTCAATTTCGACGCCGAACCCGGGCACAATGCGACAAATAGCTTCGAATCAATCCTCTCGATAAGGACCGAATACCAAATTGACCACTACGAGCTCGTCACCCACTGCACTTCTGGGCCAGAAGGCGAGTTCTGCTGGACAAGCTGCGACTTTTCCCATACCGATTCCATTAGAAGCGAGCTCAACCTCTCGGACCGAAAAACCGCTTACACTTACGTATTCACGCCCTTGGCCAACTCCATAGTCGAATCCTTCGAACGTGGTCTCGCTGACCTTTGGGTATTCGCGGCCTCGAACGAGGATTTCAACAGATACGACTTCAGGATCGGGAATTTGTTCTTTGAAACTGACGGTATGCAGTACTCTCTGGGATACGGCCTCCCGCCCTACAACGTCCTAACCCCAGAGGCAAGCCGGAGCCCTACAAAGAACAGGTTTTATGGCCTCTCGGTCATGGAAAACGATGCAGTCACGATGACCGGCGGGGACTTCGGCAACTACCTTCAAGCAACCGAACCTTTCCTTTATTCGGTTTTCAGGTTTTTCGGAGTAAATTTCTCAGCGCTCCCGCCGTTCTATGGAGTCAAAGCCCACGTTCTCGTGCCGACCAATTCCCTTAACTGCTCGCTTAATCTGCACTCCCATTTCAGAACTCAGGAATACTCGGATTTCTGCATCCTAACGAACCAGACGCCGGTTCTCAACCTCTCGATAGCGAACAGGACAAGCGATTGGTTCACTGTCAAAGTGGAATTCTACGATAACTTGACCGGAACACCGCTTGCAAATAAAGAAATCATTGTCCGATACGGAAACCAAACGGAAACTGTAACAACTGATTCGACCGGGGCAGCTTTTCTCACCCTCGATTATTCGCCAACCTCCAGCACCTTATCCGCCGAGTTCAGGACCGACTTCCAGACGAAGAGCGCCAACGTCCGTCTTATCGTTCCTTCTCCGCCTTTGGAAATTTGGGATAAAGTCGTCACTGCGGTCATAGTGGTCCTGTTCGCGTGGTTCGTCTATCGCCTTATACGGAGGTTTTTCCCATGAAAAAGCTCATCCTACTGTTACTTCTATTCGCAGGTTTCGCCAGTGCCCAGAACGCCTCAATCGAGTTCAACGTAACTTCAAGCGAATGCCCGGTCAGCGGAGGTTTGCTGGAAACCGTTTCGAACCTCCCTGCCTGCATAAGCGAGGCCTTCTTCAGCACCATAACGAGCGGCCTGGTCTATGCCTCACAGCAGTTCCTATCGTATTCTTTCGACTTCATGCTATCAGTTCCAGATATCCACTGGTTCTGCGGTCCCTACAACGTGATAATGGCACTTCTCGAAACCCTTTATACTCTCGCAATAATGGGCTTAGGCTTGTACTATATCGCCCGTTCAACTGATGTCGAAGGCCGCGTCAAAGCCAAACGATGGCTCACCCAGATTTTCTTGATGGTCGTAGCCCTTGCTTTTTCCTTCTATATTTTTGAGCTGATGCTAGACCTGAACCAGCAGATAGCGGCAGCTTTGCTTGCAGAAGCCGAGCTCAATTTCTTCTCGGTCAGTGCCTCGTTCTCCTCAATCATCTTCGCCCTGGTCATCCTAATAGCGGTGGTAACGAGCGCTTTCCTTACGTTCTCCACGCTCCTGATCCGTTATATCCTACTGCCGTTCCTGCTCCTGGCGTTCCCGTTTTCAATATTCCTCTACTTCCTGCCTCCAACCCAGAACTGGGGCAGGATGATGCTGAAGGTAACGGCGGTAATCGTCTTCATGACCAGCTTCGATGCCCTTATCCTCCTCGGGCTCTCCGCCCTGTTCCACACGACAGATCCTAACTTGGCGGACACGTTCATCCGCTCGATGGCAGTCCTCTTCGGCTTTGCGGCCATAGGCTTCCTGAACCTTGCGCTGTTCCTGTTCGCTGCAATCTCCGCGATACTGGAAGGCCTCAGGACTACGGGAGAAATCATAGGACAGGTCGCCAGGATTGCAATACTCACATCTTTGCTATAAATCAGCAACAACACTAAAGGCTTTAAAACTCAAAATGATAATGAGATAACGATGTCCCAAGTCATTAAGATCGATTTACATGATAGAAAGTTTCGAAGTCTCCTTTCGGAAGAAAAAGAATTAGCGGGAGTCCATTACGTTTGTTCAAAACTCGCGCTTCTCGGTTTTATCCCAGTTGTTCTTTCCAGAAAAATGAAGCATGTAGACCTTATTGTGTTTAACCAGGATAATCATAAATCACTTCCATTACAAGTAAAAACTGCGTTTACTGACCAAGACTATGTCGATATTGGACATTTTAAGTCTGAACAGGACTTTAAGGCAAGAGTTTTTCCATTCCACGTATTCATTCGTTTTGTATCAAACGACATAACCAAAGTACACTGCTATGTGCTAACAGGACAAGAAACGAAAGAATTTACCGAAAAATCACTTCAAGAATACATTAATGGTAAGCATCGCAAGCCAAAAGACCAACTGAAAATCTATGATCGCGTCGGTATAAAAAGAAAATATCTAGAAGAGAACAAGGATAGATGGGATAAAATAATTACTGAGTTGGATAACCCCAAAACTCCGTAATATAGGCACTTTTGTGTCTAATTCTGCACTAGATCATTTATTCACTCAGATTTAGGACTACGTTAATCCTCGTGATTTTATGGTGTACGACATACCCGACAAGATTAGATACCGTGAAAAGATAGTGTTCGGGCTGGACTGGAAGCAGCTGATGTTTGCAATAGTCTTCGGATTAGCCGCTTTCCTGTCCTATTCGCTTCCACTGAAAGGCGATTCCAGACTCGTTTTGCCTTCGACCTGCATTGTGGTTGGAATTGCGTTCACGTTCCTTGACCTAGGGGAGAAAATAACTGAACGGGCGGTTTATCTCAAAAACGTCATGCTTGCAAGGAAAAGGAATTGGCTCAACGATTATCTCTTCCCCATTGAAGCAATAGACTCTGATACGGTTATCCTTCCCGATGGAGATATGAGGGCGATTCTCCGAGTTTATCCAATAAACTTCACCCTGATGGACGACGACAGGAAGAAGGCTCTTATCGCGGGCTATCAGGAATTCATGAATCATCTAGTATATCCTGTTCAGATCGTAGTCAAAACCGTCAATGTGGATCTCGGTAGCTATTACAAGGAACGGGATGAGGCAATAGAAAAGGCAGAGGAATTGGAAAAGGCAATCTACACGGACACCAAGGAGTATGAGTTCTCATTTGTCAAGCAGAACGAGGTTAAGGAACGGGAATACTACCTGGTGATTTCCTACCATCAAACGAAGGATCTTGCAGAGGCGCTCCAGCGATTGAAGGAAAGAGTGGTTATAGCACAGGATAGGCTTCTGGAGTGCGGCATAAGAAGTTCGCGCCTGAACGACAGCCAGCTGAGGGAGTTCTTCGATACTTACCCTTTCGGGGAAAACATAACCCTCCACCCAGACAGCATCGATTTCGAGGATAGCCTCCAGGCAGTGATAAAAGCGGACGGTTACCCAAGGGCAGTCGAGAATGGTTGGCTGCAGCCGTTCCTCTGCAAGAACGAGCCCTACGATATCTCGATCCACATAAAACCTTCCTCGATATCCGATATGCTGGTTTTCCTCCACAACCAGATAATCAGGCAGACTTCGGACCTGATCCAGAGCACTTCAAAGGGCACCCCGAATCCTTCACTGGAGATCAAGCTTTCAGATACCAAAAGACTCCACGACGCCCTTTACAAAGGGGAGGAGAAGCTGTTCCGAGTGTCCCTCTACATAAGCAACCGGGCAAAAACCGAGGATGAGCTGGCTTCGCTTCTGGAGAAATGCAAGTCCCACATGAACTCCATGCTCATCATCCCAACTCAAGTACGATACCGTGTCCTTGAGGCAGCGGTTTCAACCCTGCCATTAGCCATAGACCAGCTTGATGCGGATAGGGAATTTCCCACAACGGCCTTGGGTGCAACCTTCCCGTTCCTCTCAACTTCCTCGGGGGAGAAGAAGGGCATCCTGTTCGCTCATGACGAGAGCTCGAAAGCCCCCATATTCATCGATTTTAATTCCTTGGCCAACAAGCACTTTTTTGTCATAGGAACTTCTGGTTCCGGGAAAAGTTACACCTCCAAATACCTGACGCTCCAGGCAGTGCTTTCCGAGAAGCCGAGAATCTATGTCCTCGACCCCAATGCTGAGTACTCGGAACTGTGCCGGAGCCTCGGGGGAGAGAACATCGAGATATCAAGAGAATCGGAATCGATGATAAATGTTTTCGACCTGACCGGGAAAGATTTCGGTGAGAAGCTCCTCGGCCTCCTTTCCACCTTCGACATCCTTGTCGGAGGCCTTACCGAGAGCCAGAAAGGAGTGCTCAATGAGGCTTTCCCCTCAACGTATGAGAAGGTCGGGATCAGGCATGATAACAAGGACACATGGGACAAAGAGCCTCCGACATTCACCCACCTTTATGCTGTCCTTCAGGGACTCTCCGACCGGTATAAGCGGAGAGGGGACAAAGCATCGCAGGATGCAAAGAGGAGCCTCGAAGTGCTCCTAAACAGGGTGAGAATGTACAGGAGCAGCGGGTTCTTCGGCTTCCTTGACCGGCAGACGAAGATAAAGATGGACTCCAAGGTGCTCAATTTCGATCTGAGCCAGCTTCCCGCCCCTGTCAAGCCGCTTATGATGTTCACAGTCATGGATTTTCTTGCGAACGAGATAAAGAAGGACCTCGAACCGAAAATCCTTCTGATAGACGAGGGCTGGGCCCTGCTTCGGAGCAGGGAGGCGGAGGAATACCTGCTCGAGTTCGTGAAAACCTCAAGGAAATACAATGCTTCAATCGGTTTCATAACGCAGGAGATAGAGGACCTGACGCGGAGCGACACAGGCCGCTCGATACTCAACATGGCCTCAACGAAGATACTGATGCGGCAGAACGCGAGCAACATCGAGGAGATAAACCGTTGCGTCAAGCTGAACCAGGCAGAAAAGGACTACTTGCTCAGGTGCAGGCGCGGATACGGCCTCCTGATAACAGAGAACCAGCGGCACAAGTTTTTCACCTCCTCATCGGCGAAAGTCCACAAACTCATAACGACCGACCCGGCAGAAAGGGAGAACATCGAAAAAAAGAAGGAAGAGCTGAGGACGGCTCAGGTTCCAAAGCAGAAGAACAAGGAGGACTGGTTCAAGAAGCACGAGCTGATATCAGGCCTCTTGATAAACAAGGGATTCAGCGAAGAACAGGTGAAGGAGCTTGAAAGCCTGGGCTTCAAGACCATAGACACGACGCTTTACGGGCACGGCGGATATACGAAATTCCTTGTTAAAACTCGGAGCAACGAAAGTGAAAATCACGCGTTCCTATGCAAGGTCGTGGCATTGGAAGCCAAGGCAAGCAAGCTGGATTACGTGATGAACGAGACCGCCGGTCCCGATGTTGTCGTTACGGATGGAACCAAGGAACTCAACTTTGAAATCGAAACGGGGACTGCGTTGGAGCACACGGATAGAGTCAAGGGGAAATTCGACAAGGTGGAGAAAAACTATGGGGATAACTTCGTGATAGTTGCAGTCAACAAGTCGTTCAGGGACAAGTACAAGAAATATGGGGCGACCATAACACGGAACGAAATATCGGAAACAATCCAATCTTTTTTCTTTGCACAGCACAATAATACTGCCGCTGAGGGCTGAGTAGATTCGCAAGTTCTGGTTGCCAGGACAATCGTTTTCCAAGGAATCAGCTGAGTCGCGTTCATTTATAAAGCTCGACTCAGCTAGGCTTGAAAAACTCCTCAGCTAAGATTAGGGGGAGAAGTACCTTTGAACTCGAGGGTCGCAATAAAAGAACTTGATATTACTCCATTCACGAGGGTTGCTCTTTTGCTCTTGGACAAATCTTTTGAAATCACTTTGTATCTGATTTCTGGTCGTTTTGCCCAGTTCTATGTTGGAAACAAAAATGAAAATACCGAGTCTAAACGCCGTGAGTTTCTTAAGGTCTTTCAGCACGTGTTTTTTCCAGTGGTTATACCGTTTAACTCCCCGTTTCTTGTTTTTTAGGCCGTATCGGTTATATTTGATTTCGATACCGCAGCACTTGTCCCTATCCTCAAGCTTAGCACGATAAAATCCTTCCCCAAAACTTTCGTTAAGTTTCTTTGGTTTTTCTAGGACTACACAGTCATCTTCTGGTATTACCACGATATCTAAGACATCGGACTTGGGTTTACCGCTTTCTGTTCGCCCCCAACCCCTAGCGTGAACTTCCGTGTGTACCTGGGAAGTTTTCATTTTTTCATTGCCCCTAACTCTAACCCTTCCCCAAAATCTTTTCTTCAATACGGCGTATAAGTAAGCTTGTACGTCGGATTCATGAAGGAAATCCACATGGTTTTTTTTGAACTTTCGCCCGAAAGTTTTAACTGTTCCTTTGACTTTCGGTGCAACTCTGTTCCACCTGATGGCCATTTTTTTACCTCTCTTTTCCAGTCAGATCTCCAGTGTTTTTTCTTTTATCGGAATTTTTACATTCGGATGCAGTTTCTTGAAATCCTCCGCGCATTCAGTATGTATCGGGATAATCACCTTCGGGTTTATCTCCTTGATTACCCCCACCAAATCGTCCTTGCACGCATGCCCGGAGCAGTGTGCCTTGTGAAACCGTACTCCAAAGTGTTCCATCCAGTTCTCCAGAACCCTTCTTTCGTCCTTGTTGTCCTCCCCTTCCAGGAAATGCTCCGATGATGAGTAGATGTAATTTGCGTTCTTCGGCCTGATGTAAATAAGCTCTACCAGTTTATTGAAGCTCATGTGCATAACAAATCTGTCCTGATTCTCGGAAACCTCCTTAGATGTGATCATTTTCGGCATGAACTTGCGCTCATAAACGTAGTAATCCTTTTCGCAATAAGTACCGCTCTTGCATAACCTGAAATACACTAAGATATCCTCATCGGCCATTACGTCCGGCAGAGCGGGTATTTTCCCCTTGAGATTTTCCAGTATGTGCGCAAACTTGGTGTCTATAATCAGTTTGCGCTTGTTCTTCAATGCAGCATGGTAGATGGACATGAACCTGTCCACGTTGGACATGGAGAAATAGGCGAAAACAATCCCCTTGGACTTCCCGACTATTTCATCGACTTTCCCTTCCACTTCGGCCTCGCTATAGTTGTGCTCCTGTTCGCTCCCCATTCGCGTTCCTTCGATGAGCAAGGCGTAAGGCTTCGTTTCTGCCGCCTTTTCCACGAATTCCTCGGTCATCTTGCTTTTCGGTCCGTGCATGCGGAAGTCGCCGGTGTATACTAGCGGTCCCTTGCTGGTGTGTACTATGAAACCATACGCGCCGGGAACCGAGTGCTCCACATGGATCGGCTCGATTACCAGGTGTTTGATTTTGATTTTATCGCCTGATTTGAAGAGATTGAGACTGGCATGCTCGCCCATCTTGTAAAACTGGGGATAAAGCTCGCCATACGCTTCCAGCAGCTTATGTGTCCCGTGCCCCATATACACAGGTATGGATCCGTCCAAGAACCTTAGGTGGTTGACGTGGTCGGAGTGCGAATGCGATATGAAAACCGCGTCTATATCCGGTTTCTCGTATCTCAGGTCGGTGAGCTTCAGCATCTCCTCTCCATAAAGCCGTGGGATTTTTGGCATAAGTCCGAACTCGAAATATACCTCAAGGCCGTTCACGACCCTCGGCTGGAGGTATTCGTAGAAGAATTCCTCGCCAAAGTCGAAGCTCTGCCCGAAATCCAGGTAGATCCTCGCGTCCTTGTCCTCAAGCAGTATCTTGTTCCCACCGATTTCGTTCGCGCCACCGTAGAATGTTAAGGAAACCATACCAATCCCTATCGTTTATATCCGATCATCTTAACCAACTCGTAAACCGCATAGCTGACACCATAAACTGGGAACCAGATTATGTAGACAATCAAAATCAATACCAATAATAAGAGTGGTATCGCGAACAGAACATACAACGGATTTTCTTTAGAAGCTAGAATGCTTTCGGCAACGGAATTCCAGATAACGATGGCCACAAAAGCAATGAAAAAATTTATCAAAATCCACTTAAAAGAACTTGGAAATGTGAAATGGAACAAACCGCTAAGTGCTCGTCTTAATCTTGGTCGGTTACCAATGAGTTTTATCGTTTTATCCTTCAAGTTCTCATACTGTATGGCATTCTGCTTCCCCGGTACCATTCCTAAATTCCCAATGGGTTTCTCCTCTTTACCGCTGCTTTTTGATAATTCGACCGTCTTTTGGCGCTCCTGTTCTTCATAACACTTATTGCAAAAGTTATCCGAAAATATCAGCCATCTACTCTTCGTTTTAGTGCATCCACTACATATCACCTTATTGCAAATCTTGCAGTTACGCGTATGGCCAGAACAGACTACTTTAGAACAACTATCGCAGATAGCGGCCCCGTTTACGCTTGATTTTTTACAGATTCCACAAAGAACAGATGCATCCTCAGTTATCGTCGATTTCCCAAATAGGTCTAAAGCAACGACTAAGTAATCAAGGCCATTCATTTTGACCTCTATCAACCAGTAAGGTACCAAAATATCGTGAATTCCAATGATCTCAATATCTTTTTTCGCAGGTATGCAAACCTTGTTATACAAAACGTTGTTGTTGCCGTAATAAGAAACTGTTTTCGTATAAATATGTCTGATATACTCCGACATGATTTTCGGCAGTTTCTCAACCGGAACATATCGTTCGGGCATTATGAATTTTACGTCCTTGACGGCAACTGGTTCCTCTCCCTCGAGCATATCGATATTCGATAGAAAACTGGCATGCGTTTTTTCATCGCAAACATTGCCTTCTACATCTGTGATCAAGAAGGAGTTTTCATTTACTGAGTGGATAACCCCAACCGAAGAAGAAAAAACAGACGAGATCGAATAGCGTGTGATATAAAGCGGTTCCAATTTTATGGAAACGGAAGTTATCTCGATCTGTTTACAATTCCTAATCTGCCTCTGACTAATCCGGTTCCGTATCGCTTCAATAACCTCAGTCCTAGAGGATATCGGAGTAGTCTGGGATGGTGCTACGCCCGCGTCAAAATCTACTCCCGTGCTCCTTAAAACACCCTTTATTTTACTTCCATCTATCAGGTCAATCCCGACTTTCTGAGCATATTCTCTTGCTTGACTGCTGAAAGTTCCGCTGGTTATAATCATGCCTTTGTCGGCCTCTCCAGCTTTGACTGCAGAATCAAGCTTTTGGACTACGGGGCGGCCTATGGCCGTTTTTGGCTGGTGCTTGCACTCTATATAAAATTTGAGGACAGTTCCAAGTTTTGTTTTCTGTTCTGCTTTTATGTCAACTCCACCGTCAGCAGCTCTTGAAACTATGTGCGTGTTTGTGAAATCGAGTGCATTTAAGGCATTTGCAACAAGTTGCTCAAACTCATGTCCGCCGCTTTTACTCGGTCTTATGGAGACTGATCTGTCCGAAGGGTCTTTTTCTTCAATTAGGCCGGAGTATAACTGTTTTAACTGTTCCATCCCACTCGCATGTGCGGCTTCGCGTTCTTTGGAAATTGCCGAATTCCTTAATAATCGGAGTGATTGAACGATAAGCTGCTTGTTCATCGTTAACACTTTGCCCGGAATACTTTAAATACTCCTCCGACGACCACCTTGTCCAAGAGGCAGGGTTTATAAGTCCTGCGGCATCACCGTACTTCTTCCGTTCTTCTCGGCTCGCTCGCACGCCTTTTTCAGTACAACCTCCACTTTCCTATTCAGTTCCTCGTAAGTATCAGTTGCAACCCGCTTCTTGTTCTCCTTCAGGAACGTTTTCACGTTGTTCTTCGTAACGAATTCCATTCTCACACCTCACGCTTTAATTTTCAATCTTACTAGCCGAGGTTTCAGAGGCGAGTGTTCCATTCCCGCATTTTCAGCCTCGCTCATCTCGATTAATCCCTTCGCCTCGAGTGTATCTAGATAATTCCGAATCTGCCGCTTGGTCTTCTCCAACTTCCCGCCAAGCTCGTTATAAAGCTCGGTAGTCGTCTTTTCGCCTTTCCCCAAAAGCTCGAGCACTGCCCGCTCCTCGTCCGAAAGGCTCGAGTTCTGGATATCGAACGAGTGGGAAACTGGAGTTGCTTGCGGCACCTTCTTGTAAAAGGACTTTTTCGAGGCTTCAGTCACGTCCTCGACAGTTATTTTCTTGGAATCCCGCTTTTCTGCCAACCGGGCAGCCTTCCAGAGCATCTCCAGAGCCAGCCGGACGCTCCCGCCGCTCGCCTTTCCTATACTTGCGCACTCTTCTAGAACCTCTTGGCTCCATGATCCCTTTGCCAAGGCCAATTTCGCCCTTTGGGTTAAGATATCGGTCATTTGCTGGACTGAGTATGGCTTGAATTCCAGGCGGGTGAAGCGCAGCGTGCTCGTTGTTCGGGCGTCAATCCTTGCCAGAAGGCCATGGTCGCTTGAAATGCCGATAATCCCGAATCGGACCGGGGCCCGGCTCAGGCAGTACAGGACTTCCTGTTCTTTCTTGAAAACCAGGGCGTCCATCTCGTCCAGAACGACCAGGACAGCTATTTTCTCCTTCTTCATCACTTCGCTTATCCTGTCAAAGACCTCATCCGTTGCGATTCCTCTCCGGGGCATCGGGTCGTTCAACTGGTCCAGGATTTTAACGTAGATGGCCGTCTTGGAGTTGCTCTCCCAGCAGTTCACATAGACCGGAAGGACCTTTGAGGTGGTCTCCTTCAGCTCGCCCAGAACATGCTTGGCGCTCGTTGTTTTGCCCGTACCCGAGTTCCCGGACAAGAACAGGTTGTCGCAGGAGCGCCCTTCTAAGAGGGGCTTTATGGCCTCAGCTATTGTCTTGATTTCAGCTTCCCTGTGGAGGACTTCAGGAGGTGCGTAGTTTGGGAGGAGGAGTTCTTCCCTTAGGAGAATCGGGTTTTCGGCATCCGATCGGTTAGTATTGAATAGCGATGGCATCCTCCCACTAGCAGCTATTTAGAAAGGTGGGTAATATAAAACTAAGCCTAAAACCTTTGTTTTTCTGCGGAAATAAGGCGTGTAAACTTTATAAAGTCTGTTCGTAGAACAGGTAACCAGCGGAATAGCGGCTAGAGTATGTTTAAGCCGCAAGAAATCGGATATTGATTTGAGTTTGATGAAGGAAAACCATTCATAAATAAACTTTTTGGGAGCTAAGATTACCGTGCCTAAAAAAGAAGAAATTCAGAACATCGACTATGCAATAATCGCCCAGGCCCATACCTCAATGTATCTCATTCACAAATACTGGGCTAGAAAGCCGCATAACGTTGTGGCAGAATACCTCCGCCATTATTCGAAAGAGGGGGACGTTGTTCTTGATCCCTTCGGAGGCTCAGGAGTCACCGCAATGGAAGCGATAAAATTTGGCAGGAAGGCAATCTCAATAGACCTCAATCCAATGTCCGCCTTTTTGATTGAAAACACATTAAGTCAGGTAAGCCCGCAGGAGATCGAATATGAATTCAAGAAGATTGAGGCAAAACTCAAGGACCACCTAAGCGGGTTGTACGAAACAACCTGTCAAAAATGCGGTAAGAAGGTAAATGCAGTTTGTTTGCATTGGGATAAAGACAAACCGGTTAAAGTGATGTTTGAATGTAACGACTGCAATATTAAAAGAGGAAAAGATCCAGACAGTTTCGACCTTAAAAAAATAAAAGAAGCTGAAGAACTAAAACCAAGATGGTACCCAAAAAACAAGTTGGCTTATAATGGTAGTCTTTTCAAGGAAGGAACCCATCTCCCAGAATTCGATTCACTTGATAAACTATTTACTAAAAGAAACCTTTATGCGTTATCCATAATCTATGATGAGATAGGAAAGATAGAAAACAGAAAATTACAGAATGTATTCAAATTCGCTTTCACGTCTATGGTCCATTTAGTTAGTAGCATGACGCCAGTTCGCCCAACAAGACCATTCAGCTCTTTCTGGCCCGTCCACCGCTACTGGATCCCCCCGGTTTATATGGAATCCAATGTCTGGATGGTTTTCGAAAGCGCAGTTCTTGGGAAACAGGGGGTCCTAAAGGGCAAGGAAGATGCAGCCAGTCAAATAAAGACCTACAAACGAGCGAAAAATTTCAAGGAACTGAATGACGGTGCGAATATCCTTTTTGAAACTTCGAACGCCCTAGAATTAACCAAAATCGTACCTCAAAATTCCGTCGATTATATTTTCACTGATCCCCCCTATGGTGGAGCGGTCCAATATTTTGAGTTGAGCACCCTATGGACTGCTTGGTTAAACATGGACCTTGACTATGAAGACGAAATAACCGTCAACGACCAGCAGAAAAAGGATTTCGATTACTACCACAAAATGCTCAAATCGGCCTTCAGGGAGATGTTCCAGGTGCTGAAACCGGGACGTTATCTCACCGTTACCTTCCACAGTACGGAGATTGCGGTATGGAACTCGATCATCAAGGCGGTGGTTCTCAACGGTTTCGACCTGGAAAAAATAGTTTATCAGCCGCCGGCAAGAACTTCGGCGAAAGGTCTTCTGCAGCCGTATGGCTCGGCGGTAGGCGATTATTACATCCGCTTCAGGAAACCTGACACCGAAAAACTGACCTCAGAAAGCGCCATGGACAAAGAGACCTACGAACGCGAGGTCGTGATGGCCGCAAAAGCCATAATCGAAGAGCGCGGGGAACCCACAATCTACCAGCGCATCCTGAACGGCATCATGGTTGAGCTCAGAGGAGGCAGGAACGTCCCGATCGGAGCGAGGAATATTGAAACTGTCCTCAAGGATCACGTCGGCAAGGAATTTGAGCTGATAGATGTCCGTGACGCCAAGGGCAAGAAGGCGGGCAAGGCATGGTGGCTGGCGGGAAGGGATTTCAGCAATTTCTCCACCCCGTCTCTCAGTGATAGGGTGGAAAAAGTGGTCCTGAACGTCTTTGACAAAAAGGTCAAGGCGTCGTTTGACGATGTCTTGCAGGAGATATTCATCAAATTCCCGAATGCGCTGACCCCGGATACTGAGAGCATTATCTCCATAATGGAGGAGTATGCAGCTAGGACTTCCGATGGCAGCTGGAGGTTGAAGCCAGAACTGCAGGAGAACCAGCGAGAAAGCATCCACAACCTGATGATTTACTATCTCGCCGTTCTTGGGAAGAAAGCGGGTTACAAGGTCTGGGTAGGTTCGCAGGAGCAGAAGTTCAAGGTCAATAACAAACTGCTATCGGAGCTATGCGACCACATCCCGACGTTCAGGTTTGTTCCGCAGGACAGCATGACGCTTGATAGGATAAAACAGATCGACGTGCTATGGCTCGAAGATGGAAAAATAAAATACGAGTTTGAAGTCGAGAACACAACGGGCATTTCAGAGGCCATAATCCGGGGTTCCAACATCCCCAAGGAACTGGAACCCAAGAGGTACATCGTAATCCCCAAGGAGAGGGAGAAATTCATGTTCAGGAAGCTTCAGGAACCGATACTGGCGGAGACAATCAGAAAAACAAAATGGAACTTCATCCGCTATGCCGATTTGGAGAAGATATCCAAGGCAGCTAAGAAAAGCTTCCGCCCGAGTGAACTTGAAGCAGTTGCCAAGATGCCTAAAGAAACTGCTGAAGGAAAACAAACGAATCTTGATCACTTTGCATGATATCTTCTACCGGTCTAAACGGCTCGCTTCTCCTTTTTTATCTTCACCCTAAACCCATCCCGTTCAATCTCAATTTTCCCTTTCGCCTGGATATCCCCGATAAACGCCAAATACCGTTTCACCGTCTTCGGGTGCAGCTTCGTCTTCCTGCAAAGCCTATAGAACGAGATAGGGCTGTCCGAAAGGGCCTCGAAAATCCTCTCTGCTATCTCGGTACTTGGCATATTTTACACCGTGCGCAAGAAAGCTGCTCCAAAGCTTATATGCAAGACCACACACGGCACGCTTCCGCGGAAATTTCCTAGAGGCATGAACGTGTCCAATTCAGCATCAAAGGATAAATCGACTCAAAAAGCCATTCCTGCGGTGATGAATATGGTTCTGGACAACGGAAAAGACGAGGTATTGAAGCGGCTTCCCGCCTGGTATGTCGAGCTCAAGAATGCCTACCTGAGGCAGTCAGAACAGGAGCAAAAATCGAACCAGAACGTGAAGTCGATTCCAAAAGCTTTCCATTGAGATCATTCTATTAACTCAACAATGGCTTTCCCTTGTCTCTCGCTTGCCGTAACTCTTAATTTCACGTCATAAATAGTGCAGGTGGTATCCTCAATCCTTCTTCCTTTCCCTTCCTCTTCAAGTTTGTGTATCCTCTCGTAATCCCAGTTCATGGTCACGAAAAAGACCTTTTTTGTCGTATCCAGTTTTCCTCCCCAATGCGAAAACGGATCAGTCGTGCGACCAGAATCGGGGGATTCCATTACTACCGAAGCGTTGCTCAGGTGGTGATACTGTATCATGTCGAACGTGCGAAGACGGCTGGCGTATAAAACAGCATAGTTGGAGTGTTCTTCGTTATATTTGCCTAATGCCCATACATCATTGGGGTTTATGACCCAGACGAATCCGTCACACTCGAGTTTATTCGAGCCCCATACCCGGTTTGCGGTTATGACGACCGGCCCCACGTTTTCCCCGAACTCGAAAAAGTCAACTTTCGGACTTACATCCGCAGTCTGAAGTATTGTCACTACCAGCTTATCGCCCCTCATGACGCCCGCCCATTCGAAATATTGGGGCTTTCCGCATGCTTCTTCAAGTCTTTTCATTTTCTCAAACATCGGTGCAAAATCCCTCGGAAGTCCCCCTAACCCGTTCACGGCCCCCGTGACTATCCCATACTCCCGATTTATCGCCTTGCCGTCTTTTATCCCCAGACAATCGCCAAACAAACTGTCAGCACCCCCCGTGTATATCAAATTCCGTGAATATCCCTCAACCAGATCCAGAAAGTCCTCCTTCGCCTGGCTCGCGGTTATCTTCATCCCTTTTCCTTTCTGTACGGCGTCCAACGGCAAACCTGAAACAAGTTGGATATAACCTTCACCAGATGCGGTTGACGTATAGCCGAACCCGGAGAGATTAGGCGCAAAGAACTTGCCCCCGTATTCTCCCTTTATCATCTTGCCGACCACCGGCTCAATCATGACTGCCATCCCTTCCGGCAAACCGGCATCCTTTCTGAAAACCATTGCGTTTTGTCCGAATTGGCTTGCAAGGACCTTCCTGATCGCCCTCTCAACTCTCTCTACGGAGGAGTTGCGCAACATGAAACTGTCATAAAAACCGGTTCCGCGGCTATCGCCATAGGCCGAGGACCTTACCACAACCGGTTTTCCGTTAAATCTTTCAGCGATTTGCCTTATCGTTTCCCGCTCTTGGCTCGAAAATTCTTTGGTCATAATCTTGCTCAACGCCCTCTGCCTATTGGTTCCGCTTATCCCGTTGCGTGCAACAAAATCATCGAAAAAGCCCATCGCCAAGACTGCCCTATCGTTCGTTTTGAACCCGGATTCGAGAATGGCTGGCGTTTTCAGCAAAAGGTCCCTCGCCTTGTCGCCCAGGGAGCCGGAACCTATAATCGTCCACTTGTCCTGAGTCGAGCTTCTGCTGAGGGATTCCGTGACTATCCGGTTCTCAAGAAGCCTGACCAGACTTGCAGCCGAAACTTTCCTCGATGCAGTCGCTAGAACTCCGGCAACTTCGGATAGTTTCTGTTCCCTGGTTTGTATCATTCTATCAGCTCAAATTATCTGGACAACTGCCTCCTGCATCCTTTCGCTTGCGGTTACTCTGAGTTTTACGTCATAAACGCTTAAGTTTCCGACGTTTTCCTTACGTCCGGATGCTTTCAGGGAATCGAGCATGTCCTTCTCCAACTCGTCCACCACCAGGAAGAGGTGTTTTGTCGCGTCCAACTGGCCTTTCCAATGGCTTATCGGGTCCGCTGCGTGATGGAGGCCATAATCAATTATCACTGAAGCATTGTTCACGTATGAGTAAGGTATCCTTGCCTCCTGGGACACTAACTCACTATTATACGCCAAGACGTAATTTCGGTGCTTTTTATTAAATTCTGCCAGTTTCTCCAGGTTGCTTCCCAAATGCGCTATCACCAGGCCGTCGCATTCAATCTGGCCGGAACCAGTTACGATAGAGCTTGAAAAAACCACGTTCTTAGGGTCCTTCGGGAATTCGAAGTAATCGACTTTGGGCTCGATGTCCGCAGTCTGCAAGAGCGTATACCTCAGATTCCCGCCGTGAAGAACTCCGGTCCACTCAACGTATTGAGGATTCCCGCAGAGTTCCCCGAAGTTTTCTAACTGTCTCAAGAGAACGCCGCCTTTAGTTTCAAATGTCCTTACTGCCTTGTCGGAATTTACCTCGGCATGGGTGCCATCTTCACCGAATATGTCATGCTGCCGCTCGACAGTTCTGCCGTATTTCAAATCCGAATCCTGTCCGCGGAATTTGTGAATGAATATGTGTTCAGGTCTATCCCCTTCCCCGGCCACGAACTTTTCCCCTTCTTTGGATTGGACTGCTCCTGTCGGCATTCCAGCCACTACTTTGACGAAACCTCCTCTTTCTGAAAGATGAGTATAACCGAAACCGGAGAAATTCGGGGCGAAACTGTAATCATCAACAGGCTGGCCGATAACCCTCTCGATTATCACTGCCATGCCTTCCTGGAGGCCTGCGTCTTTCCTGAACGCTACCGCATCTTCGGTAAATTGGCTTGCCACAACCCGTTTGACTGCATTCGCAACCTGGTTCGCGTTCTCCTGCGGGGTTTCCGAATTGGCATAGAACGTGCTCGTGTAAGTACCCGTTCCCTTGCAATCCCCGTGCGCGGACGAGCGGATTGCTATCGGAGTTCCCTTGAAACCGGCTGAAATCTGCATGAAAAGTTCCATCTCAGGCGCTGAGAAGCTTCCATCATTTACCCTTCGGATTCGTTTTTCAGGATTGTTTGTTTTGAGAACGCTGTTCTTCTCATAAAAACCATCGAAGAAACCCATTGCGAGAACGACGCGCCTGTTCGGTTCGAATCTGGCACTGATTGAATGATTCGTCTTCAGAAGGAGGTCTCCAGCTTTCGCGCCGAGCGGTCCGGAGCCGATGACGTTCCAGTGCCTGCGAATCGCCGGGTCGCTTAATGCCCTGTCATGAATGGCCCGAAGCTGGCGCTGCTGTTCAGTAAAGGCTATTTTTGCCTTGTCCTCCCTATGAAATAGGCTAGCCATCAAGCACTATATTATGCGAAAATGGATACTTAAAGCTTCGTGTTTTGTCAATTCCAGCTGCCAGAAATCGCCCTTGGAGCACCCTTTTTATTCCTTTAGCGGTATAAATAAGCGGCATGCACAAGTCGCATACTGCTGTCCAGGAGACCATAGGTTCTGGAAATCCTGGAGGGAAAAGCCTCTCTTTGAGAAAAGACGCCAACCGGATCCAGCTTGCGGGTTTCAATTACCCGGATAACGTGGCTTTCACACCCGGATTTTTCCACCGGTTTCTTGCTGATAGCGGGGCTCTTGATGCAAAAAAGCTGGAAGATGCGAAATCGAGGGTACACAAGCATTCTTTTTCCGCCTCTGAGAAAGAAGCCATCCAAGAGGCCGTCCTCATGTTCCCCGATAGGGCTAAAGGATTCGCCATCCGTTCCGACGATTATCCGATGGGAGTCGGCTTATGGGAAACGTGGTTTACGTCAGCTTCATCGGATAAGACCGGCAAACAGCTTGCCTTGCGCGTCGGAGAGAAAATGAAATGGGTTCTTGCGAGTGATTTCGATTCGGATGTTCTAGCGTTCAAGCAAAAGAAAGGGATGACGGATAACGTGGGGGTTCTCCTGATGCCCCTTTATGGACACACCGTAACATTCGATAAGAAGATTTTCAGGCTTCCTGGTCAGGTAATCCACTTCATGGGAACGCTTAAGGGACAGGATTTCTATTACGGATCTGAAGGTTTTACCACTGGGGGAGAACCGTTCAAGAATCGACTTTTCATTGGTTATAGTGACGAGTTCTCCACAACCGTTTTGAACTTAAGGACTGGCGACAACGATTATGTGAAAATCCCGAGACGCAAGATGCAGGAATCCGAAGACAGGAATCCGGAAACCGAGAAACCGCTTGAGGACCGGATAAGCGACTTGGTCAGGGGGGCGGGACCAAGGTACTTGGAACTTATCAAAGGCGATAGTTCTCCTTCATGGACAATCGTGCAGTCAGCTCCTATGAAAATTCCAAAGCTGCCCAAGCTCGTTGTACCGGCAAAAGCAAAGGTTGTTTTGAGCAACGAAGTCATTGGGACAGCGGTTACGAGCGGCAGTCAGATCAAATTCGCTATTTTGAATCGCTTTGACGGCAGTAAACAGATTCAAGAGATTGATGGGTTCAACAAGAAGAACACCGGTTATCTCTTGGTTCTGGCCGTCTCCCAAGCCTGCGAATTTTCGATTCCCTTCAAACTCAGCAACTTCTCGAATGCGGCTGCTGTTTTGGTGATAAACGAAGAGTTACGGAACACTGCCCAAGAGCATCTCGGAGGCCGTTTCAGGGAATTCGGGATTCCGGTGCTTCTGGTGGAACGCGACAGCGTGAATATTGATTGGCTGGAGTCTCTCCACGACAAACCGCTGCAAAACCAGAAATTCGTAGTATATGCAAATGAATTCGGTAGGAAAGGGTTTGTTGCTTTGGAGTAGAGCGCGTTACTGCGTTATCCCTTGTCCCAGCCCGAGTTCGTTCACTTTCCTGAGCATATACTCCTTGAATTCCGGGTTCTTCATCAGCTCGTTCAATAAATTATCCGCCTTCTCCCGCTCGTTTTCCATTTCATAGACTGTCCCCGCGTCAAGCACCGTCCCGCACCTGTTGCAGAACTTCGATATCGGCGAGCCAGGAGTCTTACACCTGGGGCAGTTCTTGGGCTTGAACTTCTCCTCTTTCTTCTCCTCGCCCGTCTTTATACCGTAAGTTTTCAATAGAGCCTCATCAACATCCCGTCCAGATAAATGCACATAAACCGAGGCCATATCCGAGCTCTGCACCCAGCCGAAGTGCTCTTTCATCTGCGCTTCAGTCAATCGGGAAGCCAAGGCAGTAGCCCGGGAATGCCTGAAAAGGTGCGGATAAATTCGCCTTTTCACCCCCGCCTTCAGCGCGTTCTCCTTGAGCATCCTCATCGCCGTCTGGTAAGTGAAGCTGTCCCGGGAGTACTTCTTGAACCTGCCCGCCCATAGGGGAGCTTCCGGATTGCTCCTGTCCGGGTGGACATCCAGCCAGGAGGCTAAAAGCGGGGCCGAAGAAACTACCCGTACCCGCCTGTCCCCGGTCTTCCCGCTCACCCGCAGAACCGCGCCGAACTCGTCAAATTGCACGTTCTTGAGCTCCAGCGACAGGATTTCGCCTATCCTGCACCCGCTTTCGTAGAGCGTCATTATGAACGCCTTGTCCCGGGGGTGCAATGTGGCTTCCGCGATCAGTTTCACCTCGTCTTCCGTCACCAGGTTGTCCGGGAGCATCTTCTTCCCGTTCTTTATCTTGGGCTTTATCCAGCGCACTTCGTCCGGGTAGGTTTCATCCTTCCCCTTGAGCCACTTGTAGAACTTCTTCAGGATCACCTTGAAGTCGTACTTCGTCCATTCGGAATACCTGTCCTGCCGCTCGATCTGCGCCACCACGTTCTGGATATCGAGCTTCGTGGCTTCCGGGAAAGGCTTCTTCACGTACCCGCCGAGATAGCGGACAGTGTAAAGGATCTTGCATATCCGGCCCTTCGAAAGCCCGTCCGCGAAGCACTTCTCCGTGAAGTCGAGGATCAGCTTCCGGTTCTCCTCGCAGAGCTGGCCGTCATTTTGCACCCGCTCCGTTGCACGCTTGACGTTCCCGTCAAAGCTCCTCATTCCGTTCATGTTCCTGGCCTCCGCTACAAGTCAATATATTCTTTGGTGCTCAATTCGACACGTTCTGCCCCTATTTTGCCTGCTTCAAGCCGCCCGCTTGCGTTTCTCTCCCGGCGCTTTTTCTCTTTTCACTCCGTTAACAGCCCCCTTTATATTCCTGCGCGTGAATTATATTTCACATGAAACGGATGCGGTCGCCTTGCCATCTTTTTTTTGAGACGCTCGCGACAGACCTCAAGATCAACATAATAGAGAGGCTCCGGGAGGGGCCATCGGGCGTTAGCGAGCTATCAAACGCACTCGGGCACGAGCGGAGCAAAGTCTCGCATGCTTTGCTCTCCCTCTACGAGTGTGGGTTTGTCCAGGTGGA
>JBFLXP010000009.1:0-21315 GCA_040757315.1 Nitrospirota bacterium | reverse complement strand
TATCGGAGAGTATCCCGACATCGTAATCGGCTGCGCAGGAGGAGGAAGCAATTTTGCGGGTTTAACGCTTCCCTTCACCAGAGACAAAATCCATGGGAAGAATATCCGGATCATAGCGTGCGAACCCTCTTCATGCCCGTCTATGACGAAAGGACCGTACGTGTACGACTTTGGTGATACGGCCGAAACGACTCCTCTTCTCCCGATGCATTCGCTCGGCCACTCATTCGTGCCGGCGCCGATTCACGCGGGCGGATTGAGATATCACGGCATGGCCCCTATCGTAAGCAGATTGCTCGTAGACGGCCTCATCGAGGCGAGGGCATATACGCAACTCGAAACCTTTGCGGCCGGTATCACTTTCGCCCGGACTGAAGGGTTTATCCCCGCCCCGGAGACGAACCATGCCATCGCCGGCGTTATTGAAGAGGCCAAAAAGGCAAAAGAAGAGGGGAAAGAGAAAGTGATCCTTATGAACTGGAGCGGTCATGGCATCATCGACCTCTCGGCGTACGACGCATATTTATCCGGTAGACTTGAGGACTATGTCCTGCCCGATGAAGAGATTCAGAAGCTCCTGAAGGATCTCGAAAAGTTCCCCAGACCTAAATAGGCTCCTCAAACCCGCATGCGGGGCTCAGACCCCGCATGCGGGTGAAGATACTCCACCTTGGTTCAGCCTACATAATTAGAGACTGTACATGAATTATGACTTCATTTATCTGTCATTCCCCGACTTGATCGGGGAATCCAGTCTTTCCAGAGTCTTCTGGATTGCCCGGTCATCCGTCTTATGTACTGACGGACGGACAATGACAAAATATGATTCTATGGACACTCTAACAAGCGATGATGCTGCTTCCGCTCTTTTCGCCGCCGGTTTACGAATAAACCGGGTTAGGATAAAATATAATTAAACGATGACTATCTATTGCAATCATATGGGAATGCTGCTCGAATTTTCCTACTGCATCGAGGTGAATACGGGTCTGCCGTGCAGAAACATCATAGGCTGCTGGTCGGGAAGAATGGATATAATCGCTTTTCTGAAAGAGCGTTTTTCGCCGGCTGACCTGGAGCGGATCTTAGGCGGTCCTCATAAATCGAGGATCGACAGGATCATGGAAGTTTTAGAGGATTGAGCTTACTTTCGCCGACATACGTCTGCCTCCTGCTTTCTCTCTTCTCAATCTTCATCTCACCGCAGCCCGCAGTTCCCGACGTCTATCGCTTTAGCGACGATGCCACCCTCATCGGGTCTGTGAAGTCATATGCCCTCAGGAAAGACGAATCCCTGATCGAACTGGCCAGGAGATTCGGAATCGGCTATAACGAAATCGTCGATGCCAACCCCGGGCTCGATCCCTTTGTACCCGGCGCTGGAAAGTCAGTCACGATCTCGACTGCATGGATCCTCCCGGAAACGGCAAGGTATGAAGGAATAGTGATTAATCTATCCGAGATGAGACTGTACTACTTCCCGAAAGGAAACCCTGCCGGAAAGGTCTGGACATTCCCTATCGGGATCGGTGACGAAGGAACAGACACGCCCGTCGGGACCTTCAAGGTGGTCGAAAAATTGATCGACCCTCCATGGAACGTCCCCGAATCTATTAGAAAAGAAAAACCCGAATTGCCGCAGATTGTGCCGCCGGGACCGGAGAACCCACTCGGTTCTCATGCCCTGCGGCTTTCTTCGATGAGCATTCTGATCCACGGAACGAATCGGCCTTATGCTGTCGGTAGAAGAGCGAGCCATGGCTGCATACGCATGTACCCGGAAGACATCCCCGAACTCTTTCGAATCGTTCCCAAGAAGACCAAAGTGCTCATTGTGAAACAACCTGTCAAGGTGGGCTTTCTTGACGGCAAGACGTACATCGAAGTACATAAAGATATTACTATGTATGGCTTCAATTACTTCGATGAAGCATTGCGGCTGCTGAGAAAGTATGACCTCTATGAGATTATAGATAAGGATAAAATGCTTACGGCGCTAAAGGAAAAGAGGGGAATACCGATAAACATCTCGCCGTAATCACGACAATAATCCTCGGGAGGGCAGATATAGTATGGGAGCGGCTTTATCTCCCGAACGCCTTCGGGAGATACCTCGGAGGTCCCAATTCTTATCGGGGCCGAGAATGAGCGAGTGAACTATATCCGCCTCCCGACCATTTTTCATGGATGACCGGGGCAAAAAAAAGGGCCGGGAATCTCTCGATTCTCAGCCCTTCGGTTTCGGATCTCAGCTACTTCTTCTGCTGTAATTCGAAGGCCTTGCCGGCTTTCTTGGCCGCATTTTCCGCTGCTGCGGCCGCATCCTCAGCCCTCTTCGCAGCATCTTCCGCCCTCCTCACAGCCGCATCCGCCTTGTCGCAGCATTCCTTCGCAGTCCTCATGGCATCCTGAGCCATAGCTTTTGCCTCGCGGGCGTCTTTCTTGGCCTGGTCGATCTCCGCAACTTTTCCTTCAAGAGCGTTCACCCGGGATTCAATGGACGACACCCTCGCTTCAAGTTTACTGATCCTGTCTATGAGAGGGTCAATCTGCTGTTTGACGTAGTCCTTTGTTGCGCATCCGAATAGGAGAACTAAAGATAAAAGAGTAATTACAACCAAAGCTGCTTTTCTCATGTAACACCTCCTTTCCACAAAGGTTTTATAAAGCCTAAAGTAAAATCTACCAAATGTCAAGCAATTATTTGATTATCCTGAAAAAACTTACCAATTTTTACCGCATGCATACGCAAGTTTACTCATTATTCATAAATAAACCTTTCATGCGTCTGCTCTTCTTCGTCATGCGTTGCTAACAATCCGATCTGAATGATCTGCGCTGCCCGCCTGTGTTATTATTCTGCTATGCAAAGCATATCCATTCGGGAAGGGAGTGTCAATGCCGCACTGAGGTCGGCGATCGAGGTCCTGAAAAAAGGGGGCATCGTCGCGTATCCTACCGAAACGTTTTATGGACTCGGCGTCCGATTCGATCGTGAGGAGTCGCTGAGAAAGCTGTACGAAATCAAAAAAAGACCAAAGGAAAAGGCGATGCCGATGATCATAGGAGACATGCGAATGCTCGACCTTGTAGCTTCAGTCGATAACCTGAGAGCGCTTTCGATCATCGACAGGTTCTGGCCGGGCCCTCTCACGCTTATGCTTCCTGCGAAGGATAACCTCTCCAAATACCTTACTGCCGGGACCGGCAGTGTTGCGATCAGGATTCCGGGACAATCGTTCGCACTCGAACTTGTGCGGGCTGCCGGCTTTCCCATCACAGCCACGAGTGCCAATATATCAGGCATGCCGCCTGCGCGGGATGCAGACACTGTCAGGCGCTACTTCGGCGAGGGCATTGATCTCCTTGTCGACGCAGGGGAAACGCCCGGAGGCAGCCCCTCGACCATCGTCGATCTGACGGGTGACAATCCTCGCATAGTGAGAGAAGGTGCGATAAAAGAGAGAGATATCTATGAGTTCATCGTGAAGTCCTGATCAATTTTCCCCCTCTCGGCACTATCGCGATGCCCGAAGAGTCTATGTGGCATCTGAAACGGTCCTTCTCCGGATCGAAGCCGATCTGCTCATTCTCGGCGATGACGTTCCATTTGTCTACAATAACGTTTTTCAGCCTGCAGCCCTTCTTCAATACCACGTGATCCATGATAATAGAGTCTTCAAGGACAACGCCGCTTTCGATGACCACCCCGCTCCGTACAAAAGAGTTTCGCATCTTAACATTGTGAACGATGCACCCTTCGGCAATGACGCTGTTTCTGATGTCGCCTTTCATGATCTTTGTTGCCGGCCCTTCGTAGCCCGAGGGGTGAATCGGCCACGACTGATTTCCCAGATCGAAAAGCGGCTTCTCTCCCAGCAGTTCCCTGTGGGCATTAAAGAATGTGGAGATGGTTCCTACGTCCCGCCAGTATCCTCTTTCCTCATAATCCGAGGTTCCAGATATGACATTCGTTGCGAAGTCATAGGCAAATACTCTGCCCGTGTCCACGAGATCGGGGATGACATGAGCCCCAAAATCGTGCTGTTTTTTGCGCTGGGCTTTCGCGAGTGCCTCAAGGAGAACGTCCCTGTTGAATATATAGTTTCCCATGGAAACGTAAGACCGGGACGGATCGTCGGGCATGGCAAGCGGCTTCTTCGGCTTTTCCTGAAAGCCGACGATGCGTCTCTGGCCATCGGCGGCGATGACGCCGAACAGAGAGGCCTGATCGACGGGGACGGGACGCGCGGCAACAGTAACGGATGCCTCTCTCCTGATATGAAAATCGATCATCTGGCGGATGTCCATACGGTAAATGTGATCTGCGCCGAAGATGATCACGAGCCTTGGATTATGCTGCTGAATGAGGCTGATGTTCTGGAATACCGCGTCCGCCGTTCCCTGAAACCATTCCGGCCCCATGCGCATTTGAGGGGGAACGACGGCGACGAAATGATCCTTCACAACGGAAGAAAAATTCCAGTGCATCCTCAGATGTTCAATCAGAGATTGGGATTTGTACTGTACGAGCAGATATATGGAATAGATATGCGAGTTCACTAAGTTGCTCAGGACAAAATCGACAATCCTGTATCTTCCGCCGAAGGGAACGGAAGGTTTGGAGCGGAAAGCCGTCAGGGGGAAAAGCCGTTCGCCTTTTCCACCGGCGAGGACGAATGCGAGAACCTTTGGATGCGCCATAGAACCTCCGGATAAATTTCTTATTCATTTTATCCGATACCGGTAAAAAAGGAAACAGAGACCGCCGTCAGAGCATTTCGGCTACAGGCCTCTCTTTTTCAGGACGGACGCCAGATCGCGAAACCGTTTATCCTTCATCGCATCCTCAAGCGCCATCGGCGTTCTTCGGATCCAGTTCGGATGTGCGTCAATCGTTCCCGGAAGGTTCTGCTGATCCAGAGCGCCTATGACATCGTCGAAGCTCACCGAGAGCATCTTGCAGGGAGTAAGAGCAAGATAATGGTACACTGCGCGACAGATATCCGGTGTTGTCTCAGGCGTCATTTTCGGATCGGAAGGAAAATCCTCGCCCAACACTCCACGCGATTTAAGGGCCGAGATGAGCAGCCATCTATCTCTTTCCCGTTCTTCGAGCCTTCTCTTCCGAACGCTTTCATCCGGATATTTCCCTGCCTGCTCCGACACTTCGATGTCCCGCCCCTTCCAGTATCCGCGGATGGTCGGCAGGTCATGAGTCGTCACGGCACAGAGCGCCATCTCAGGATACCGATCCGGACTCAGAAAGGAGGGATCGGGATAATTCCTCTCAAAATAGAAAAGCCTGTAGGAGAGCATCCGAAATCTCCCCAGTGTCTCCCTCACATGCTCTCCGATTGTACCGAGGTCCTCTGCGATCACAACGGTCTTGTTCCTTGCGCTCTCCAGTGCTGTGATTCTCATCAGATCTTCAAAAGGGTACCGGATATATGCGCCGTCTTTAGCGAGCAGTCCCAGAGGTATCCAGAAAAGCCGGAAGAGGCCGAGCGCATGGTCTATCCTCAAGGCTCCGCCCCGTCTCATGTTTTTCCTTATCGTCTGAATGAACAGTTCATATCCGGTCTCCCTCATCTCTTCCGGGATTAAAGGAGGGAACCCCCATCTCTGACCGTCAGGGCTGAAATCATCGGGCGGTGCGCCCGCATCTGCATCGAAGGCGAAGAGTCCACGGTTGTTCCATGCATCGGTGCCGCCTCCAATCGACCCGACGGCAAGGTCATGATAGACGCCCAGAGTCATCCCCCTTTTTTTTGCTTCCTTCTGGACGGATTCCAACTGGCGGTCGATATTCCACTGCACATATTCGTGAAAGAGTATCTCCTTCTCATTCTTTCTTTTGAAAGCCCGAACCGTTCTCCCCGAAGGGTCGCGGTATGCCTCGGGCCATCCCTGCCACGCGTAGACGCCCTTTCCCATCATCTGCTTCCACATAGACATAGAGAGGGCAAAGGATTCGAGATGATGCCCCTCACCCGAAACATATTTCTTGAATTTCCGGGCGTAATGCGTGTTCCTCACATAGTGTTTTTCGTGAAAAAGATCGAAGCACATTCTCAGGATTCTTTCCTTGATCCCTGCCGCCGCCTCGGAGTCAATAAGCACGCTGCTTCTCAGTCCCTTTATGGTACGCTTAAACTCCCTCGAAGAAACCGTCTTCCGCACATCTTCCGACTCGGAGTATTCGGGTATCTGCTCCGGATCAAGATACGCAAAATTCTTGTACAGCCTGGTCAGCGGAGAATATGGACTTACACCGAAAGGTCTGGTATTGGGAATGGCATGGAGCGGATTGATGCCGACGAATCCGGCGCCCAGACCTGCCGCCCATGCAATCAGATTCTTCAGATCGGTCAAATCTCCGATACCCCAGTTGCGGTGTGACCGGACCGTGTAGAGGTTTATCGAAAACCCCCACGATCTCCCATCACTAAGCTCCCCTGGAAGATAACACGCATCAGGTGCGACAATGATCCTGGACGTTCTTTCAATCCTGTCGATCATCCCGGGGAAAGCCTTCTCGCGATGCTTACAACGAACCGTCGCCCGATAATAACCGATCTTCCTGCGGCGGGTGTCGGTGAGAAGAAACTTGACGTAGCGCTTGCCGTCAAGCCGCTGTACTTCCGATACGCCGATCCGGTCCCCGGAAAGGAGCGTCCTCTTCTTCCTGGAACTCTTCATATTCGCAGGAAGTGAAGACTTCCCCTCCTCTTCCAGAACCCATGAAATCCAGATCTCATCTTCCGTCCCCTCTTCGACCGGGACATAGATGGGAACGGACAGCGGCTGTTCGCTGACGGAAACAACATGAACAGGTTCGAGAAAGCCCCGCCACGTTCTCCAGCGTCTTGAATCGATTTCATGCGCAACGTCTTCCGGAGAATCGATAGCGCACTTCATCGCTCTGAGGATGCCCTTCATCGTTTCAAATGACGTTTCGTGCTTCACTCCGAATATGTCCCAGTATTCCGGCATGATACCGCAAAGCTCCGAAAGCTCCCGTATCAGGTCTTCATATGCGCGCTCTGTCATACGGTATATGATACCTCATTTGTCTCGTTCTTCTTAAAAGGTAGTTTACCTTGCAGTTGCATAGGAATCATGATACAGAAATGGAGGGCGGCATGAGAAGCCTTCCCCGACAGATGTCGGGGTAGTTATGTTACATTTAATCGCTTACTAAGGACCCATTAGTAAGTCAGCGCCTCTGTGCAACATTCAGGCGAAGTCTGGTAAAATTCGAGGATGCAGAAGCTGGGGGACTCGCATATTCATGCCGGGAAGACATCGATCTTCCTCATATCTTTGCTTGTGGCGTCGGTCTTCGTTTTCTTTCCTCTGTCCGTGTCCGCCAGTCCTCCGCAGCGAATCATCTCCCTCGCTCCGAACATAACCGAAATTCTGTTCGCGATCGGCCTGGGCGACAGGCTTGTCGGAGTCACCCGGTTCTGCGACTATCCTGAAGGCGCCCGGAAAATACGGAAAATCGGCGGCATGTCCAATCCTTCGCTCGAAACGGTTGTTTCTCTGAAGCCGGACATTGTTGTCTTGACTACTGACGGGAATCCGAAGGAATTCGAGGAAAGGCTCCGGTCTTTAGGGATCAGGACCTACGTATTCAGGGCACAAAGACTGGCGGAGCTTCCCGCGGCGATAAGGAGTCTGGGCGTTGCCCTTGGGGCAAAAGAAAAGGCCTGCGCTCTTGCTGAAGGCGTAGAGGGAGCCGTCAGGAAAACCTCTCTCCGTCATCCTCATGGAGTGAAACAAAAAGTTCTCTTTGTCGTCTGGCCGGAGCCGTTGATAGTCGCCGGTCGGGAGACGCTGATAGATGATGTCATATCTCTCTTCGGTCGGAAAAACATAGCCGCAGGGGCGCAATCATCGTATCCGAAATATTCGATAGAAGAAATCATCCGCCAGGCGCCGGATGTCGTGCTCATTGGGAAAGGACATGAAAACGTCAGGGAGATGTCCGGAAGCCTCCTCAAAAAAATAGCGGCGGTTCCGGCTGTCAGGGACGGGAAAGTATTCTACCTGAGCGACAACCTCTTTCGGATGGGGCCGAGGATTATCGCTGGAATCGAGGAGATGGCAGCATGCCTTCGTTGAGAATAGCCGTTCTCACCGGCTTATCGATTGCGATTTTCGGCGCCTGCATAGTTTTCGGGCCGACCTTTATCGACCCTTTCACTTCCGATGTCCTTGACCATAATATCCTGATTTCGATAAGAATGCCACGGGTTGTCGTGGCATTTCTGATCGGCATGGCGCTGGGCGCCTCCGGCGCCGTCCTTCAGGGAATACTGAAGAATCCCCTTGCCGATCCTTACGTCCTCGGCATTTCTAGTGGAGCGGCGCTGGCCGCGGCTTCAGGGATTCTTTCGGGATTCTATATCTTCGGCAAATTCACACTACCCCTGTCAGCCTTTGCGGGCGCCTGTACTGCGAGTATCCTGGTGGGAATCTTTGGATGGAAGCGCGGCAGTCTCCTGCCGGAGAGACTTCTCCTTGCGGGAATCGGTCTGGGATTCCTCTTCTATTCGGCGATGATGCTGCTCATAAGCGTTTCCAGCAATGAGGGAGTGAGGAGGACTGCCCTCTGGGTTTTCGGAGATCTCTCGATCGCCGACTGGTCTCACATTCCCTATGGACTGCTGTTCATTTCTGCCGGTCTCTACATTGCCGTCGCGAGAGCAAAAGCTCTCAATGCTCTGATGCTTGGAGATGAGATGGCATACAGTCTCGGTTTTTCCGTGCAGAGGGAGAGGCTTCTGCTTTTTATATCCGTGGCGCTCATGACCGGCGCGTCGGTTTCACTCGGCGGCACAATAGGCTTCATCGGCCTTCTCATCCCCCACATGGTCAGATTCTTTGTCGGAGCAAACAGCAAGTACTCTGTTCCCGTTTCGGCTCTCTGCGGGGGCGCCTTCCTCTGCATGTCCGACATGATCGGAAGAACGCTCCTGGCGCCGATGGAAATCCCTGCCGGCATAGTGACCGCCCTCATCGGCTCGCCCTATTTCCTCTATCTCCTGAGGAGGCGCGATGTCTTCGAAGCCTGATCCGCCGATACTCGAACTGTCGGATGTGGGGTTCGGCTACGACCGGGCTGACCCGTTTATTTCGGACCTTTCTCTTGCCGTCGGCAACGGCCGGTTCATCGGTCTTCTCGGCCCGAATGGATCGGGCAAGTCCACGCTCCTGAAGCTTGCCAGCGGAATTCTGAAGCCCTTAACAGGCCGTATAAACCTTTGGGGCAAACCATTGCACACATACGGCCCGAAAGACAGGGCTAAACTCATCTCGTATCTTCCCCAATTGCCGGATATGCAAGCGCCGTTCACAGTGAGGGAACTCGTGACCATGGGATTGTATCCCTACGATATTCTCCCGGACGTGACTGTGGAAGAGGCTCTCGATCTGGTCGGCCTCGCGGACAAAGAGAACGTCCCCATGAGGCGCCTGAGCGGAGGCGAGAGGAGAAGAGCGTTCATCGCAATGACTCTGCTTCAGGGTGCGGGTCTCGTCCTTCTTGATGAACCCCTCGCCAATCTCGACATTAAATACAAGATCGAGATCTACCGGCTGCTGAGGGAACTAAAAGAGACGAAAGGAATTTCGATCTTCATGGCCCTTCACGACGTCAACTTTGCGCTGCAATTTGAAACTGTGATGCTCATCAAACAGGGGACCATTCTCGGCACGGGGAAACCGGATGAGATATTGACAAAGGAATCGATTCGGGAGACATTCGATGTCGATGTGACAATGAGGAAGGATGACAACGGGATAATGGCTATAGGCTACAGGTAGCCCGCTAAAAACACGTGACGTCTTCTACGGACGTGGATACCACAAAAATCTCGATATTGTTGCTGCCGCTGTCTACAGGTTTCAGGATAAAGCCCCCTTTCTTTGATTCGAGGAAGAAGCTTTTCTCCCAGGGGACACCCCCTTCAACATATCCCATCAGTGTCTCGCCGTCCCGGAATCTGACGAGGACTCTCTTCCCGGATGCTGACGAGCCGGCAAAAGACTTCAGTTCCCTGCGACATCTGTCCCCTTCGAATGTCTTTACAAAAAAGACGGCTTTCAATTCCTTGAGATCCACTTCATGCCGCTTAGACGACTCGTCAACAATAGTGACGCTTGCGTTCTTCGCGGAAAATTGGTCGGCATACCCCTTCATCATTCTGCCGTCAAGAAAATTTAATACCACCCTGCGTTTTTCCATGTTCGAAATTGTATCACAAAAGGACACCCCTGTCCAAAAAAAACCGTGTTGTTGCACAGAAGCCCAAAAAGGGAGGGCAGCACTGAAAGCCTTTCGCAGCGATACATTACGGCATCGGAAGCCACATCAAAAGTACGAGATAGGATGACATTTTCAACGAAGACCTGCTTCCCCGACGCCATGCCCTAATCAGATCTCATCGCCTTGAAAGTCTTTCAGGGATGACCTTCCTTTTATGCAACCGGGCAAGTTGCAATGACTCACCGCAGCCCCACCAGCCTTTTGAAGACCTCTTTCGACTCATTCTTCACCTGCTCATGCAGACTCTGTCCGTGAGCATCCATAGTAACAACAGCGGGAAAGTTCTCGACTTCCAACAACCACATCGCTTCTGTCATGCCGAATTCTTCGAGCTTCCAGACATCCACGACTTTTTTTATCCTCTGGGCAAGGTACACAGCCGCGCCCCCCACGGCATGAAGATACACGCAGCCGTTCTTCCGTAGGGCCTCCAGTGTTTTCTTTCCCATGCCACCCTTCCCCATAACTCCCCTCAATCCATAGTCCGCGATTATCCTGTGCTCGTACATTTCAAGTCGCATGCTCGTTGTCGGCCCGCCTGCAATAAACGTGAATCCTCCCGCCGCTTTCTTTATGATCGGACCGCAGTGATATATAACTGAACCGTGCAGGTCAAATGGGAGATTCTGTTTAGCCTTCTTTCCGTAATAGAGGAATCTGTGCACCTTGTCCCGGCCAGTCACTATCCTCCCGTTCAACAAAACCATGTCCCCGACCTGCAGCGACAGAGCGTCCTGCCTGGTCATCGGTAGTTGTATAACCTTTTCCTTTCCCACGTTCAGTTCCGGATTTCGAATTTTCCGCCTCCGATATCGTATATGAGCCTTGCCCGTCTGTCCGTCCAGCACATGAATGTAACGTCGACGAAATATGAAGCCGGATGTCTATGGCTGACTCCGATCTTTACGGCGAGCGCCGTCGTCCTGCCGCCCAGGCCGAGCGGCCCGACTCTCAGACGGTTGACGTCGCGGAGGATTCTTTTTTCCAGACGGGATAGATTCTCGTTGTCATTCGAGTCGTCCACATGCCTCAGAAGCTGCTCCTTCGAAAGCCTTGTCACCTGGTCCTTGGACGCCCCGATTCCGACCCCGACGACATAGGGGGGACAGCCTTTACCCTGAGCTCTGTATACGGCGTCGAGAACGCATTTTCTAACCCCCTCCATGTCCCTCTCGGCCTTCAGCTCTGCAACGGGCAGCTTGTATAACTGGCCTATGTTCTCGCTTCCCCCGCCTTTCAGCATGAGATCCATGACGACGCGCCGGCCCTTTGTCTCCTCAAAGTATATGATCGGGAAATTAATGCCGGTATTGTCTCCTGAATTCAGATCGGTGAGGACATCCACAGCGTTCGGCCGCAAGGGAATTCTTTTCGTTGCCAGACGCGTCGCTTTGACGATTTCCTGTTTGACAAAATAATAGCTGACATCGGGAGGGATTTTCGCAAAAAAAACGGGCATGCCGGTGTCCTGACATATCGGCCTGCCTGTCTCGCGGGCGCGTTTAACGTTTTCAAGAATCACGGAGAGGGAAGACCGGCCGCTGGAACCCCTTTTTTCCCTTTGAGCAGCCAGCCGCAGGCTCTCTTCGACATCTTCCGGAAGAGATGTCGAAGCCTCTCTGTACAGTTCGATTATGGCGTCTCTCAGCTTCCGCATGGGTTATACATAATCACAACTGCAGTTGGAAAATCAATTAAGAAAATATCCGGAAAAGAAAGAAAGTCACACAGGCGCCCATGAGGCTGCCCAGGACCACCTCCCAGATAGTGTGCGCCTTTGTGACTACGCGGCTTTGCGCGATGAGTGTCGCAATAACAAATGAAAGAAGCGATGCGAAAAAATTCTCGGTGATGTACGTGGTCGCAACCCACGCCGAGAAAGCGAGGGCCGCATGTCCGCTCGGCATTCCTCCCCTGAGAGGCAGGCCTTTCCCGAAGTAAGCTTTGGTCATCACAACCAGAATGACGACGATGATGAAGGCTATGAGGGCGATTTCTTCTTTCGAATGTTTTGCTATGCTCAGCCCTTCATGGAAGGAATCGCGCAGATGGGGGAATAAGACAATGTACCCTATGACGGCTACACCGAACGCGGTTATAAGAACAGCGCCCGCCGCAATATCTTTGGCTATGCGCGCCTTCTCGCTCTTCGCAGGAGAGATAATATCGACGATGACTTCAATCGCCGTGTTGAACATTTCGGCGAGAAGGACTGCTATCACTGAAAGGGCGAGGATAAGGAACTCGGTCCGGGAGACTCCCAGGACATAACTGAGAAGCAGCACCAATGCTGCGCTGAAGAAATGGTACCTGAGATGGCGCTGGGTCCGGACTGCATGAAGTATTCCCTCGATCGCATTGTTCGCACTTCTCAGCCACTGCCTGAACGGCATGGCAGCTAAGCTCCTTCCCCAGGAAGATTCGCCAACTCTTTGACGAGCGTCGCGTTTTCCTTGTGCGATTTGACCGCGACGACCAGGTGATCGCCGTCCAGTCCCCGAAATCGGGAACAGTCCTGAACGAAGATGCCTCTTTCTATCAAATAGCGAGTCACTTCACCGACATGGGCTGTCCTGATCAGATAAAAATTGGCATCGGAAGGATAGAACTCGATCCCGAGTTTTGCGAATTTTTTTTCGAGAAATTCTTTCTCGGCAGAGATGACCCTGTATGTCTCGCTCCGGTACGCCTTGTCTTTGAGAGCAGCAACAGCAGCCCTCTGCGCGAGGTAACTTACCGTCCAGGGTTCTTTGAGTCGCTCGATCTCTCCGACGACCGCCGCAGGAAAGATGCCGTAGCCGATTCTCAGGCCTGCGAGCGAATAGAAGTACGTCATCGTTCTCAGCACGATAAGATAAGGATTGTTCATGACTTCTTCGACCACCGAATGACCGGGCGTGAAATCCATGAATGCCTCGTCGACCACCAGATAACACCGGGCGGCAAGTGAGGCTTCGGCAATCCTGAGGACATCTTCTTTTTTGATCAGCCTTCCAGTCGGATAGTTCGGGTTGCAGAGGAATGCCATGTCGAAGCGCATCTCCGGCTTCCGTGTTGCAGATCCCGAAGCCTCGCTCATCGTCAACGCGGCAATAAATGCCGAAGGGTCTATTAAAAATCCGTTTCCCCGGTTGAGGCTGAAATGTTGAATCAGGCATTCATGTCCCTCCTGGTTCGCATGTATCGCACGCTCGTAGCCCTCATACGTCGGCGCAGGAATCAGCGCTCTTCCGGGTCTCAGCGTCCTCACTATCAGATGAATGAGTTCGGTGCTTCCATTGCCGCAGACGACCCTGTTCTGTTCCACCCCGTGATACTGAGCCAGCCGTTTCCTCAGCCTCCCGGCCTCGGGGTCGGGATAATTATTCAGATACTTGAGATGCTTGCGGAGCTCTGCTTTTATCTTCTTCGATACGCCCAAAGGATTGACGAGCAGACTGAAATCGATTATGCTCCTTTCCGCCATTTTCAATTCCTCCGCGAGCCGGTAGATGTTGTCCCGATTCTCAATGGGGTCGAAATGTCCACCTTCTTTTTTCATATGAGATTAATTCGAACTATCGTTTGCATAAGAGGGAGGTTGTCCCTCAATGCCTTTCGCGGCAATACATCATGGCATCGGAAGCCACATCGAAAATACGAAATCACGATAACACTTTAGTGTAGCTCTGTGTTCTCGACGCCATGCCCTAATCAACTCTCATTGCATTGAAAGGTTTTGAGGGATGACCTCCCTCTTGGTATTAAGGTCATCTTTTTCACGGCATACACATTTTACTATAGGAATACATCTCTGTCCAAATGTTCCCCAATTTCGCATTAAATAATAGGTAGTTTTACCGTAGTTAAACGGATTGTCTCCGATCATCTTTTATCAATATATTGAAAATGGGGTTTGTTTTTTTTATGAAATATAAAGCTATCGCTAAAATACTGTAAAATCAAAGACTTCCATTTGAAATTTTTTTTGTAACTGTTATAATGAAATAAAGGAGTAATGTGTTTCATTGCGCGGCCCGACATGAGGCGCGGCTCTATCAAGAAGACTTTCTGATCGCAAGTCTTTGCGTAATTGCTCTTTTATGGGCTGTTTCCATCAGCTTTGACTTCGATCTTTCTTACGATCACGATTCCCCGGGCATTATGTTTCAGCCGGCGTTTTTCATCGATAATGCCCACCTTCGAATAACACTCGCCAAGTTCGTCAACCAGTTAATCATCCTTCCGGTCGCAAACAGCTTCCATTTCTTCAACAGGGCTCCCCCCACGTAATCCAATATATAGTCTGCGCACTGATTGTCGTCACTGTCATCTTGATCCTCTTTCTTTCATCGGTCTTGAGTCCGTAAGTGCTTGAGGTGGGCGACAGACTAAATGGTTACAGATCACGATGACAAAAAAGATGATTCTCCAAAAGGCTCTGAATAATACCTTCCGAAGAATCATCACTGTGGACGAAATATATATATAAGCGACATTAACACGGGGGGAAAGAATGCAGGAACAGACAACAATACCCATCGGTAATTTTCAGCATGCGCCGCCGGAAAGTCAAAAACGCAAAGATAAAGTTTGGGATTCCACCGGAGAAAGAATGGGATTTTCCGATCCGCCTTACAGAATCATATTGGCGGACGACCATGTTATGTTTCGCGAGGGGCTTAAACAATTCATCTCCAAAGCTCCATATCTCCAACTGATAGGCGAGGCATCCGACGGTTTTGAACTCGTCAATCTCCTCAAAACGACTCGTCCCGATATGGTCATCCTGGACATCTCCATGCCTAACCTGCAGGGGATTGAGACTATCCGGAAACTCAAGAGGATCAAGCCGCGCCTAAAGATACTGATCCTGACGACGAACAAAGCATGGGAAGGTCTCCGGGGGGCGGTTGTTGCCGGAGCAAACGGATATATCCTTAAAGAAGATTCGCCTGAAGTACTATTCTCGGCGATAGAAAGAATTCGTGAGGGAGAGTTATACATATCCCCAAGATTCTCCGCGCAATTGCAGGCTGAGTGGGTCAGTATATGGAGACAAAGCCGGGGAGACCGGAGGTCCGGGCGTCTCACAGGCCGGGAAAGGGAGGTGATGAATCTTGTAGCAGAAGGGAGGACGAGCAAGCAGATCGCACGATTGCTTCTTCTCAGTGTCCGCACGGTGGAACACCATCGTGCCAATGCCATGAAGAAACTTGATCTGAAAAGTACTGCGGATTTGATAAAGCATGTCCTTCAGGAGAGATCTATCTAAAATGCGGACTTCCATGGGGGTCTGCCCTCCGAGCAGGCCTTGTGTTAGACTAATCTCCTATGAGAGCAAACGTCAGCGACGAAGCTGTCGCACGGTTGAAAGACCTTTACCGCAGGAACCAGGATGCGATCATCAATCGTATACATGAGTTCGAACATGTATGGAAGAAGGGCAGCGATGTGGAACTCTTCCGCGAACTCGTCTTCTGCCTGCTGACTCCCCAGTCAAAGGCCAAGTCCTGCTGGGAAGCAGTCACCAACATCTGCCGCGATGACCTTCTTGTTTCCGGCGGTCCGGATCAGGTCAAGACAAGACTGCGCTCAGTTCGATTTCATAACAAGAAATCGATGTATGTCGTGAAAGCGCGAGACGTCTTCATGCAGAACGGAAGACTGTCTGTAAGGAACCTGCTCGCCGATTTTTCAGACGTCTTTCAACTTAGGGACTGGCTTGTCACTAATATCAAGGGTATGGGGTATAAAGAAGCGAGTCATTTCCTGAGGAATATCGGCCTCGGAAATGATATCGCCATTCTCGACCGGCATATTCTGAGGAATCTGCACAGGTTCGGCGTCATAGACAGGATGCCGGATTCACTCACAAGAACACGATATCTCGATATTGAGGATAAGATGCGAGAATTCTCGGAGAGAATTGCCATTCCACTTGCACACCTTGACCTGCTTCTATGGTTCAAGGAGACAGGGGAGATATTCAAGTGATCCCCACCGCGTGCGTTGATCTCAGGGCAGATGCTGTATCGGAGCGGCTTTATCCCGATTCTTATCGGGATACCTCGGAGGTCGTTTCGACCGAGAATGAGCGATGATACTGCACCTGCTCTGAGAGCCCGCAATTCATGAATAATCGAGGTTAGCTCTCTGCTCTGCGCTCCTGGCCTTGTCCGGCAAGTCTCTCAGATCTTCGCTTTCAGCTCAAGCGGCCTGTACCCGAAGAGGAACTTCTTTCTTAAAACGGAGATTCTGAAACTATCCCCGCGTTTCTTGTCGGACATGAAGATTCTGATGTCATCCACTTCCCCTACCTTCCAGTCATCCATGGCGACTATGATATCGCCCTCTTCGAGCCCGGCCGCATTGGCGATGCTGCGCGGAACGATCTGATCGATCTTCAGACCGTCATCTGTTTTGTTGGCAACGATTCCGAGTTTAAAGGTGACCGGAGGCTCTTCCGGCTCAGCGAAAAAAACATAATTCGCGACATCCCTCTCAAGAGAAGGCGCTTCGGGCAGTATTGTTATGAACGACCTTCCGTTGCGACGGTGCGCTCTCTGGGGGATTCCCGATCCGTACATGAGATGTCCCGTACCCGCGAGAACTACGATTTGATGGTCAGGATTCCGCGAAAGGAATTCGTCGATCGAATGCGCCATGGTTTCGTCCCAGAGAATCTGGGACTGGTAGAAATTGTCAAAGCTCTTGTTCCCCCGCATCCTGTGCCCTTCGAAGATGCCTTTCAGTCTGTCCCTGTATTCTTCATCGGACATGTCCATGCTCTCGGGGACATCCTTCCTCTCGTCTTCGCTCAGCGAATCAAGCCCGGCTTCAGACACCTTCTTGATGATTTCGGAACGAATGTTGAGCGCTATAACGGGGATGCCTTTTGCTTTCGCGTATTCGACAATCTCGCGGTATTGACTGTAGTCGAACTGCCAACGTTTGAAATACTCTGTTCGTTTCAAGAACTCACGTTCGGTGATTTCACCTTGGAGATATTCGTCCATGACTTTCTGGAAAGGCCTCTGGAACATCTCCATGCCGACCGCAAATTTTCTGCCTTTTTCGTAAAGATACCGGATGATTTTGAGCTGAACTCTGTGGTCCTCGTAATCTGTGTGCCGCTCTCCGGCATAGATGATCGGCGTCATCAAAAGAGAAGGCATTACGTCGTCAAGCCGCTCGGCTTTTCGCGGCTGCAGAACCACTACCGGCTCGTATAATTCGAAAGACATCCCGCTCCGGGTCTCCGTCGTCGTTTTTTCGCGCGGTATCCCGTCCTCAACCCTGACAAAAGAATATTCTCCGTAATGGAAGAAGTCATTCAGAAGAGGGGCATCCTCTGTGACCGGGCCCCCGGCCGCCGCGACAACTTTCGACAGGTTCAACGGATTTTTCCTGACGATGAGAGAAAAGCCCGGCTTCGTTCTTTCCTGAAAGTCCCCATATAGCCGCTTCAGGACAGGGCTGTCAAATCCCAGGACGAGAAGGGACGCCTCCCTGATATCTTCGTCCTTCACGTCCTTCTCGTCCTTCAGGATAAAACCCTCGTTCGCCAGGGCGTGAACCACCTTTTCATACCGCTGCGTTTCCCGGCCGCTCGAAATCAGAATTCTCTTCTCGTCGCCGATAAGTTTCGCAATAACAGGGGGGCGCTCCCCATCCGAGAGTCTCCTCACGAGATCGTAAGAGGAATCGAAGACCACTTCACGGGGATTTCCTTCAACAGGGATTTCGATTCTCTTCGTTTCCTTGGGCACGTCCAGCACGTCGCTGATCTCTCCGCGGTCTGTTTTCATCTTCATCGGAAGCCTGAACCGGTAAGGCTCGTTTTCCTGTACGACTTCGAATGTCACCTTCTGGATGCCTTTATCCAAAAAAACTCCGGGGTCACTCACCGTAAGCGGGAGCAATCCCTTCCCTGACAACCACTGATCGAAAAACCACGAGAGGTCGCTTTCTGAAGTCTTCTCAAAGGCAGCTCGAAGATCGTCCCAGGAGACTTCCTGAAACCTCCATTTGCTGCCGATTGTATTCAGCGCGCCATAAAATGCATCTTCTCCTACCTCGTTTCGCAGCATATGGAAAATCATGGCTCCTTTTCCATATCCGATCGCTGCCGACGCAAAGTCAGTCGCATGTTGGTAGTCCTTCAGCGCAATCTCCTGAGCGGGATTCACATAACTCTCGTAATCCACGAGAATTCGTTTTCTGAACTGAGGGCCTCTGCCGGCTTCTTCCTCGGGCCGTAGGTACGCCAAATAGGCGGACAACCCGTCTGCCCAGTTGCCCCCGGACATGTCTGCATAAACAGAGTTGCCGAACCACTGGCTGACTATATAGCGCCTGAAAGATCTTTCCCCGAGGGTCGCGTGTCGCATCTCATCCTTCCCGATGACGACGGCGGCCGGCATCGAAAAGCCTGCCGGCAGTACAGTCTCGGCAATAGTCAGACTCTCGAACGGATAGGAGCCAAAGAGTTTTCCATATGCGGTTAGATATTTCCTGGCCGATTCCATATATCGCCCGGCCCCGGAGCGATTACCGTGAAAGAAATACGCACGGACACGCGTTCCTTCAACAATCTCCTCCGTCTCCACATACTTTCCCGCGACGAGGAAGATGCTCTGAGCCGGATGGGGAAAGGAAAACTCCGCCTCACGCCCCTTTCTCAGGACGGTCACTCTGTCGGCGGAGGATATGGCCGTGTATCCTTCCGGAACCGCGGCCTTAAGGGAAAAAAGAGCCAGGCTCCCGATCGCGGGATACCACCGGCGCGAAAGAGAAATACCGGCTTCGCTGATGACATCGTATGGAATGCGAGAAGCCTTCCACCGGCTCATATCTTCTCCGCTGAAAGTTCCCTCGTATGTGATCTCGACAACGCCTTTCCCGGCAATGGGGAATACTCCTTCCGCCGGCTGAAACTCCAGCGGCTGTCCGTTAAGTGAAACAGAAAGGATATCGAGATCTCCGGGGATTATTTCTATCTTTCCCTCGTCGGGGATAGTGATCCGCGCGATTCCTTTGAGGAGATTTTTCCCGATGTCGAATGATACCGACAGATCGTAGCGGGGAATCTGCTCGTCCGCTCCTGCATATCCGGGAAGAAGAACAAGAAAGATAAGAACAGAAAATGCAGCCTTCATCATAGCCATAACTAAAATTATATCACTTTATTAAATCTGAACTCTGAAACTGAAATTAATCCGGATGCTATATAAGAATAGAATCTATCTCGAAATCCGTCTCTTCGTCGTCGGGTCTTTCTTTGTCATTCCCGCGCAGGCGGGAATCCAGTTCTTTCTGCCCCTCTGGATGCCCTCCATCAGTACGTGGGACGGATTCGCGGGCATGACGACTTTTCCAGCGGAAACCGATTTTGAGACAGGTTATATTCTTTTTTCGTCATTGCCCGACTTGCTTGCCCGCCGTCTTTGGGGAGGGATCGGGCAATCCAGACAAAAGATCTGGATCCCCCGGTCAAGCCGGGGGATGACAAAAAACAAGAGTCACGTTTATTTACTTTCCGCTGCGACCCGTTGACAATAAAACCTGAAGAGATAAACTGTGATTATGAGGAAATATACCGGCGTCGTCTGCTTAATCCTTCTTCTTTTTCTCATTTCATGCGCTCCCGTGCTGAAACCCGAGATCATGAGTTCAGCTCTCAGGGATATATCGCCCGCAGAGATAAAACACGATCCCGATTCTTACCGGGGAAAGCTCTTTGTGTTCGGCGGGATCATCGTGAGCACAAAGGCGACCGCCGAAGGTTCGCTCGTGGAGGCCATATATGTGCCGGTCGATTCACGAGGTTATCTGAAGGACGTGAAGGCAGCCGACGGCAGATTTCTTGCTTTGTTTTCGAAAGAGAGCGGTATACTGGACCCCTTGATATTCAAACGCGAGAGGCAAATCACCCTTGCGGGAGAGTTCGTTTCTCTCAGAGAGGGTAAGATAGACGACATGGAATACACTTATCCTTTCTTCAAGATAGTGCAAATTTATCTCTGGCCCATAAGAACGGAGTATTATCCCATCTACTACGAGCCCTACCCATACTGGTGGGATTATCCGTATTGGTGGCATCGTCCGTACTACAGACCCTATTGGTGGTAGCTTAAGCCCCGTGCTTCTCCGACCCGTATGCCTTCAGTGAAGCGTGTACACATCCATGCGAATCCCCTCCTTGGCAAGGAGGGGTGTGGGAAGGTTTTTGATGATGCCTTACAGGACGCCTCCACCCTTCCCCTTGCAAAAGGGAGGAGATTCAATAGGGGATACCGTTCATTGAATGATTACTCTGACTCTTGTTTCACAAGAGGCAAATTGCCTATAATAGTTTTTTAACATTCCAAAGACCAGGGGTCGCACACCGGCATTTAATGCGAGAATAGCAAACCGGAGGAAATATGCTTATTACAGGCAGGGTTTGGCGGTTCGGCAATGACATAGACACAGACGCGATCATTCCCGCGCGTTATCTGAACACCCATGACCCCATCGAGCTTGCGAAGCACCTGATGGAAGATGCCGATAAGGAATTCCCGGGCAAGGTGAAAGCCGGAGACATCATCGTCGCGGGGAAGAATTTCGGATGCGGTTCGTCGAGGGAGCATGCGCCGATCGCTATCAAAGGAGCGGGAGTGCAGGCTGTTGTTGCGAAGAGCTTCGCGCGTATCTTCTATCGAAACGCTTTCAACATCGGACTTCCCATCTTCGAGTCGTCGGAGGCGGCAGACAAGATCAGGGAGGGTGACGAAATCGAGATAGACGGTGATAACGGCGTTATCAGAAACAGGACTTTGAACGAGGAGTACAGGGCGAACCCCATACCTCCGTTCATGCAGGAGTTGATAGCTGCCGGAGGGCTTGTCGAATGGACGAAAAGAAAGCTGAGAGCTGAGAGCCAATAGCTGATAGCTAAGAGCGCAGAGGAGAAAAGACACGTGAAATCCTATAACATAGCCGTTATTCCCGGGGAC
>JBFLXP010000008.1:0-22616 GCA_040757315.1 Nitrospirota bacterium | reverse complement strand
CCCGATGGCTGCGATGCCGCTGCATCTGTTGACCACCTGTCCCTTCGCGTTATGCTCAGCAAAGCTTGCATCTCTGCTCTTTTTAATCCTCTTGGCAATTTCATTTAATGCCCAGTCCCATGACTTCACCTGCCACTTTGTACCGTAGGGAGCCCGGTACATAACTTTGGTTAGCCTGTTTGGATTGGTCACCAGTTCGAATACTGATGCTCCCTTGGCGCAGAAAGTACCCTCGCTTGTCGGCTGGTCAGGATCTCCTTCGATATTGACGACCTTGCCTTTGACGGTGTGCACGATCTGACCGCAGCCGACAGAACAATAAGGACATACCGTAGTGATCTCTTTCGCATCCTTGATGCGGAAATCGGTGAGTTCGGCAGCATAGACCTGAGCAGGAGTGAGATCAAATCCCAGTTGACTGAAAGTCAGCCCTGCCGCGGTTGCTCCAGAGATCTTTAAGAAATCTCTGCGTGTCAAAACTTTCATAAGAACCCCCTTTCTTAATGAATATTAAGCTACAAGCACTAATTTTATTACTGCGGCAATCAAATAGATGGAAGATGTCACGCTCCGACTTGATCGGAGCATCCAGTCCTCCCTTGTGGATTCCCCGGTCAAGCCGGGGAATGACGGCGTTGCGGTATTTACTTGCCTGAGTAATAATTCATTCAACATTTGAAACCTCGAGGACGCCTGTGAGTATATAAATCGTGAGAGGGAATCCGTACATCTCCGTGAATAGGGCAACAAAAAAGGCAGGCGTTGCTCCCATCGAGTGCCATTCTCTTTTTTTAAGAGGCGCAAGAAAACTTATGAGAAAGAAGGCAAAGAATCCAATATTTACTACAACGAGACTCCAGAAACCATAAGCGTAAGCGATACCTTCACCATGCATGATTTACCTCCGGAGACGCGGCAGGAATCGAGGCACCTGCTTCATATAGTCCTTATAATCCGGCATGCGCTGCAGAAGGTCCATTTCCTCCAACCGGGCCTGGACAATAAGCCATATAAAACCGAGCATGCATGCGGTCACGGAGGCCTGTGTCGGTCTTATCAGCGCGAGCCCAACCACTATGGCAAATCCGCCGGCATAGATCGGATGACGCACATAGGCGTACAACCCATGCCTCACCAGCGTGTCCTTCACAGACGGCATATGTGTCCTCCAGCCAAGCTCAACGTGCCCCCAGATAAAGGGGATAGAGCCTAAAATTATCAGAAATAATCCAATGAGCTTAAATGTTATATCGGGATCAAACAGAAAGGGGGATGGTTCTGTCCAGGCGAGGACAAAACCCGTAAACCACAAAGGAATGCCGAGAAGATTCCTCAAAATGATAGTAGCCCACTGTCCTCCCTTTTCACCCCACCATTTGGAATAGGCGGCAGTAAATGCGCTTGCGCCGACTAATGCAAATCCAAATAGTATGAGATATATTGCTTTCCCCATACCTGCCATGCCGGGATACAAAACCGCTATATACGCAACAGCAGAAGCTAATAGAAGATATATTGCCGTATATATTATTGTTCTCATACCCCATACAATGCCGGAAGTCAAGCCCGATGCAGGAGGTTTAAGTTTCACTCACCTTACATTTTCTGCTTACGTAATTGTATATAGGCACGAAGACAATGCCGATATACGCTCCGTATAGAAAGCTTTCTATCAGACCGAGGAGAAACCCGCCGAAGGTCAGCCATTTGAATGCGGGAAGAACCGCCTCAAGAAATGAAGACATCCCGTGGAGTCTCTCGGGAACCACCAAACCGTAAAGCACGCAAAGGAGATACGAGATAGATAGGAAAATCCCTAGTGACCAACTGACGACTTTAATATTCAGCAGCATCCGTGGCCTCTTTTCTTTTGCTTTTCTGTTGACCCGCCGGAATGACCTTTGTGTTCTTCTCCTTCCTCTCCGCCGTGTCCCCCGTGCATTCCGTGGCCGAACAGGTGCATTGCGATAAAGAGCAGCGAAAAAAGAAGAAAGACCCAGTTCTCTCTTATCCAGTCCATAACACTACCTGTTCTCGCAACATCAGTGCCAAGCAGTAACCTTCTGATTTTATGTGTTTTTTGTTGGCAGGATGATTATGCGCTTGGGTCATTTTGCCCTGCCGGATGGGCATATTGCCTGTCAGCACAAGACTCTGCAAAAACCCTCTTGACTCTCCATCCGACTGGAAGGTGTAAGCTTTAAATAGAGTCTGTGTATAGATGTGCCTTTGCTGTCATGCCGGACTTGATCCGGCATCCGGAAGCATTGAAAACACTGGATTCCCGCCTTCGCGGGAATGACAACTTTTTCGGAAAACAGCAGTTTATGGACAAACACTAAATAAAAGGAGGTGATGGAGATGTCAAAGCAGAGAAAAGTAGAGGTTTTCATAGCCGGATGTCCTTTATGTGATGAAACCGTGCAGCTCGTGAAGAAACTTTCATGTCCAAGCTGTGACGTGACAGTTTATGATCTGAGGGAGAAAGAAGGTATCGGCAAAGCAAAGGAGTACGGCATTAATTCTGTACCCACTGTGGTTGTTGACGGAAAGATTCTGGATTGCTGCAAGAGGGGAAAAATTACAGAACGGGATATTAAAGCCGCAGGCATAGGGACAGCACTCTAAAAAGCGAAAAAGTGCAGATATAATAGGTTCATATGGAAATCGAGTGTTACTTATCTCAGGGGTGTGCTTCAGAAGACGCTCTGAGAAAAAACATTGCTGCTGCACTGCTGAATGAAGGAATGGAAGCGGAGGTCAACTTTCACAGAATTGATAATTCTCAGGCTGTGTCTCTTGGCATTTCAGGCTCACCATCAATTTTTATTGATGGAAAGGAACTTCAACCAACCGGGAACATAGGACTTTCTTGAAGGATATTTGTGGATGAGTCAGGTGGGCTCACAAATGTTCCTTCAATTGAAACGCTTCAGAAAGCTATTAGAGAAAGTGGCGATTTATAGAACATTGGGCCCTACCTCTCCGCGTCAGCGACGGTGACGTCGCATACCGGCCAGACATGAAAATGCCCTCCCCATTTCTGACCGACGCCTATTGCTCCCTTTGTGAGATAGAGCGCCCATGCCCAGTCAGGTTCAAACATGCTCGTTGTGGATGACCAGTATCCCTCCTGAACGTCTTCGAAAGGATGTCCGCGAGGTAATGCCGGACTGTGCGTGCTTGAATCCACGAGGGTTTCCAGTTCATTGATGTTTGGAAGCCGCCACTCCATTTTTCTTTCCGAATTGACATTAAGCTCAAACGCGGACTTAAGGGCGTCGCTCCAGGTCACCTTCTCTTTCGTCAGATTCGCAGCTCTTAGCCAGCAAAGACCGGTGAGGTTGTCAGTGACCGCGTTCCCTTCGACTTCGAACCTTTTTTCGGGCCAGGGCTGACCGAACTGGAACTCTCCGTCCTGTCTGGAACCAGTGCAGGGAATGACCTTGCCCTTTGCGTCGTAACACTGTCTTTGTCCGGTGACAGGGATAATGCCGTAACCCTGACTCCGTACCGGCCAGAGCAAGAATAACTGTTCCTTGCCTCCGTAAAACATCCGCGCGCCCTCCATGTGGATGTACCATGCGTATGCTGTATTGATCGCAGCCGTAGTTGACGTCCAGTACCATCCGAGAAAAACATTCGTGAAAGGATGGCTTTCCGGCAAAGCGGGTTTTCTCGTCCGGTGGCTCATGAGGCTTCTGAGTTCTCTCCGATTGGGAAGCCGCCAGTCGGCAAACCCTAACACACCGTTCCGGTTCATGTCGGCGATAAATTCCAACGCCTCTTGCCACGCAAGGGGAAACTCGGCAAGATTTGCATTCTGAGTCCAGACGAGCCCGGTTAAACGGTCGAGAACGACAGCGCCCATCTGCCCGAATCTCGGTTGAGGCCACGGAACGCCTTTCTTATATTCCGCATCCTGACCGCTTCCCGCACACGAAATTTCCCGCCCTGTCGTGTCATGACAAGTCGCCTGCCCCGTTTGAAGATAACCGCGAAACATCATCACTGAAGCCCAGCTCTGAACAAGATTGTGTTCAACTGTATCAGCCAGAAAAGAAAGATCGCCGCTCCCCAGAAGAGTCCCTGTAACGTCCAGCCCCTTTTCTTTACCCTGACAATAAAGATCTTGCCTCCGTAAAATATTGCCCCTATAATGCCGTTGACAGGATGAATGAGAAACCATCCGTAGTCGAGCGCTTTAATTGGCTGTTCGATAGGAAAGTGGAAGAAGAGGCAGAGTATGACGTTTCCTGTGAAGATCGAAAATGATGTCCAGGCTGAGAACCTGTGAAACGTTAATACTTTCTTCTTATTCAACTGAAGCGAGGGCAGGAGGTAATTCTTGAGATTCAGCCCTGTCAGAAGCGCAGAGAACGCGAAAAGTAATCCCACGTATGTGAGAATCCTTTGAAGACGCATGATCTTTATGTCGGTTGTCACCGATATTGTGTGTGCAAATATGCCGAATCTCACCGCCCATGCGCGGTTTCGAGACAGAGAATGACAGGGCATGCAGGCATAATCGACGCTCAGGTAGCCGGGATTGATTCTTCTGCCGTCTCTTTCCACGGACGGAAAATCTTTGCGATGGTCTACCTTGAAAAGGTGGCTTCTGAAATCTCCCTTGTATATCTCCGGATTTCCGTCGGCAATAATCGTCGCAAACGGCATGTGACAGTCTATACATTTGACGCCCTGCAACTGCATGTAGCTGCCCTTATATTCACCGGCCGATTCCTGGTGACAGCTTTCGCAGTTCTGCCGGATCGATCTTGGAGAAGAAGGATGAGGATTGTGACAAACGGTGCATGAGAATGCACCCATGGCGCTCTTGAGCAGTTGGTTGGCCTCCGTATATTCTTCGATAAACGGTCGCCTGAGCGGTATTTCATCGAGAGGCTTCTTCCCATGGCAGTTGACGCACACACCTGTGTTTATCACGACGTCATCTTTCCGCCCGTTGCGAGCATGTTTTCCGCCCGGCCCATGGCACGCCTCGCACTGAACTCCTTCGAATCTCCACGTCCCGACTATCCCTTCAAGCCCCCTCTGGCGTCCTTCGGGCGAAAATCCCGTTGTGTGGCAGCCGCCGCAGTCATATCGGATTCGTTCGCCCGGAAGATAATCGACCCATTGTCTTCCGGCAATACTATACTGGTTCTTTCCCGGTCCTTCAGGCGTCGAGGTTATCAAGTATCCCTTATCATCCAAAAAAAGGGCTTTCCATCTGAAGCCGCCGATAATGTATGAAATATCTGCCCTTCTATAACCCTGCGGCAACGGAATCCCCTTGAATTCCGCATCATGCGCCCCGTGGATAATCCGCGCATGTCCGGAAGTCCTCCATTCATCGTATTCTTTTGCGTGGCATTTCCCGCATCGGCCGGCTCCAACATATCCCTGAGAGAGATTTTCAGCGTTCAAAAAAGCGGGAGACAATATCAGAAGAAAAAATAACAATCCTGAAAGCAGACAAGTAGATAGTCTAACTTGGCAGTGAGAAGGCATTACCTTAAAACATCCTGCGCTTGACCGAAATATGCTAATCACGGCACATTCTGTTTCAGCTCATGCGAAAGGAAAAAATTCAGAACTGTCCTGATCCCGACGATCGCGGCAAGCAATCCGATATCCTGCCATGTCGGAGAGATCGCGGTTCTGAGAATGTCGGCGCCTATAAGGAATTCGAGAGCGAGTGAGAGAGAATGTCCAAGATGATTCCTGCTTTCCCTCATAGCCTGATAGTCGGCGCGTACGAAATAAGTCCGCCTCGCATACATTCCGAAGGATCGGACAAACCCGAGGATGATAATAATCACCGCAATTCCTTCTGCCAGCAACGCGGCATAATGCGCTACATTCTTAATCAGTTCATGCATGTTGATGTCCTCTTTCAGTCCAATACACATAACTCCCCATAGCCCCTCTTAGCTTAAGAGGGGTTGGGGAGTTAAAAAGAATCAATGTCCCATATGTCCTGCCATTGCAGGCTCCAATACGCCTCTGCCTCCCTCCGGCCTGGTGCGTCCGATTCCGGGAAGGCGCGTCCGCTTGAGCAACAGGGCATTCACTGCCACAAGCGCCGAGCTGCCGGACATGGCAAGCGCCGCAATCTCCGGACTCAGCAAGACAGGATAGAACACTCCCGCCGCCATAGGGAATGCGATGACATTATAGGCCACGGCCCAGAACAGATTCTGATGCATTTTGCGGAGGGTGGCGCGGGAAAGTTCAACTGCGCCGACTACGTCGAAGGGATCGCTCTTCATCAGAACCACGTCCGCACTCTCCATCGCAACATCGGTGCCTGCGCCTATCGCAAAACCAACGTCTGCCTGCGTCAGGGCGGGGGCGTCGTTGACGCCGTCGCCTACCATGCCCACCTTTTTCCCCTGCGCCTGAAGTTCTTTGATCTTGTTTGCCTTCTGCCCCGGCAATACGTCTGCAAGCACCATGTCGATTCCCAGTCCTGCCGCAATCCGTTCGGCAGTGCCCCGGTTGTCGCCGGTGAGCATTGCCACCTGCAGTCCGCGTTTTCTCAATTTCTCGACCGTGGCCTTCGATGTTGGCCTCGGCGCATCGGCAATTGCGATTAGGCCCACGAGCTTTCCGGCATGGGCGACGTACACCACCGTGCGGCCCGCGCCCTGGAGTTCGTCGGCTTTCTTTGAAAGGTCTGTCATGTCGATACTGTGGTCTTCCATGAGCTTGCGGTTGCCGATCAGAACGGCCTGCCCCGATATTTCGGCCTGCGCACCCTTGCCCTCGATGATGGAAAACCCCGAAGTTTTTTCCAAAGAGATTCCCCCGGCGCGTCTCAGGATAGCCTGAGCAAGAGGATGTTCAGACCCCTGTTCCACGGACGCAGCAAGGCCAAGCACTTTCTCTTCCTCGACAGCTTGAGCCGTTGCTATCTCTACAACTTCGGGCTGCCCCATAGTGAGGGTGCCCGTCTTGTCGAAGACAATTGTGCTCAACTTGGTGGCATTCTCGAGGGCCGAAGCATTCTTGAACAGGATGCCGTTCATTGCGCCGAGTCCGGTGCCTACCATCACAGCCATTGGCGTCGCAAGTCCAAGGGCGTCCGGGCACGCTATGACGAATACCGTGATAGTCAGCGTGAGGGCGAAAAGCAACGGCTGGCCGATCCACCAGAACCATGCCGAGAAGGTGAGGAGGCCGACTGCTATGGCGGCAAGAACCAGCCACTGCGAAGCCCTGTCTGCCAGAAGCTGCGCAGGCGCCTTGGAATTTTGAGCTTCCTGAACAAGCTTTACAATCTGCGCCAGTGCTGTATCAGCGCCCACCTTGGTGGCCCTGTAGCGGAAACTTCCGCTCTTGTTGATCGTTGCTCCGATTACCGCATCGCCCGGTTTCTTGGTGACCGGCATGGATTCACCCGTAAGCATCGATTCATCCACCGCCGATTCGCCCTCTATAATTTCACCGTCAACAGGGATCTTGTTGCCCGGACGGATTATGACAATGTCGCCGGCAACTACCTCAGACGTGGGAATCTCAATTTCACGGCCCTCACGAACGACCGTGGCCATCGGCGGCGCAAGGTTCAGCAGGGCGCGAATGGCCTCTGAAGCTCCCGCCCGCGCACGCATTTCGAGCCAGTGGCCAAGGAGAATGAAGACAAGCAAGACCGCCGACGCTTCATAAAACTGCTCACCTTTGAAGAAGAAGGTCGCACCCACGCTGAAAATGTAGCCGGTGCCGACGCTGAGCACAACAAGAACTGCCATGTTGAGCACCCCATTCTTCATCGCCCTGTATGCTTCCGTCACAAAAGGCCGGACGGGATAGAGAATTGCGCCGCTTGCGAGGATAAACATGAACAGATTGAGGTCCAAGCCGAACGGCGGCTTCAGAGAGATAAAGGACATACCCATCGGTGAATAGAGGAAGATCGGGACGCTGAAGAAAAGGCAGATCCAGAAGCGGTTCCGGATGTCGCGCACCATGGCCTGCATGTCCATGCCTTCGTGTTCCATCTTGTGAACATGAACATGTTCTGCCTCTTTCCCTTTTGCTTTCTCGACCCCGTATATCATTCCTTCCGGTATGGCGATCTCTTTGCCTGGATCTTCAGGAATGCAAACGTGCTTCGGCGCCATTTCGCCCCGGCAATGATAACCACATTTGTGAATCTCGGCCTTTATCTTCTTGAGGTCGGTCACCGTCTCATCATAGGTCAGGGCAGCATTGCCCGCCACAAAATTGACTTCGACTTTTTTTACTCCCGGCAGGCGCGCCAGGCTTTTCTCCACTCCACTCGCGCTCAGAACTGAAAGAAGACCACCAACTTCGACAATGGCGCTCTTCATGAATTTTTTCTCCCCAAGCTATCCATCTATTCCGGCTCCTCGGCTCCTTTTAAGCCTACTCTCATGAATTCATAATGTGTCCCTTCCAAGCGTCTCGCTATCTCGGAATGCACAACCTTTTCCGGTACTGTTCTTGGCAGGAAACTTTTGATGATTCCCAAAGAGTGGTTCGTTTTCTCAACAGACTTGACCCAATCTGTTTCAATGCCCATCCTGCAGCGCCACAGCATCGGCGACCCGCTTGCCAATCACACCGTAACCATTTACAGCCACCCGTACTTTATTGTTGGTTGCCACTGCTACTACCTCCTTTGTCACGTCGAGTGATTCATCATATAGAAGGAAGCTTTTCTGCTCCGATTATGAATTCCCGTGTCCTCTGCGCGCCAATTTATTCGACCACCTCGATGACGCCCTCCATGCCCCTTTCTCTGTGGCTTTTGAAAAACAGCAATTTCTTGGAGCAATAGAAGGGATATTTTCCGGTTTTCTTCGGGGTGAATTTTATGACCTTCGGCTCAGTGTCCAATTCCTCGGTAATGTCAATTCCAGCATCAGCCCCCTTTATCACGATATCGTGAGGCGTAAGGCCGGCCTCTCTCTTCACCGTCATTTCGACAGGGACGTTTGCTTTCAGAATAATGTAGTCGGGGTTAAAGAAATAGCTTCCTCCCGTTACAGTGACTCTCTGAACGCCGTCGCTGTCTACTGTGGCCTTGAACACGTTTTTCTGCGCCCTTGCATCGGGCGTCAGACAAAGACAAACGAATACGAAACACAGAATGAAAACTCTCGAAAATCTCATCTGCTTCCTCCTTTCGCTATCGCGCAGTGCATAAATGAGTCCTTTCTTCCTTCCCAAACCTGCGTACACAATCATTCCTGTATCCTCTCCAAGGCTTATTTTGCTTCCTTAATTCTCGATGTGAGGAAGATAATCCTGCTCATTTGACATAAGATTTAAGTCCTCTTACAAATTGCTGCCAGGCATCGAAAAGAGTGAAGCCGAAAACTTTTCCGAAAGACCCTTCAAAATCATGACTATCTTCAACGGCAAGAATGAAAGCTCGAAACCTCTTCTCATCGATGGATTTCAGATAGGCGACAAACATCTCGGTCTGACGGTAAAACATGTGAGGTTCCAAGCCATATCTGTACTGTTCGGGCGGTAAAAGACGCCCCCTTGCTTCAGGCTCAAAGCGCTTGCCGGACAGAATTGCCTGTGCGGCCGCAGACTCACTTACTGCTACCATAGCAGTGCCACCCGAGATAAGTTCTGCAAGACCTTCCTTAAACCAAATCGGCAACCCCATATTGAAACCATCCCATCCGAGCCTCTGCAAAAGATATAAGTGCACCAGCTCATGTGTTAAGATCGCCTTGATATGATCATCCGGTGCCTTTCTGATGATTCCAGAAAGATACACCTTCTCCGACATCATGACTCCCCATTCCTGATTAGAAACGCCGGTGTGGAGGGCAAAGTCCTCGTCACTTCTGAAAACATACAGCCGAACGGCTTTCATAAAGGGGCGTGAAAGTTCTTTTTCTATTTTGGAAATCGCTCCCGGCAGATACGCCGAAACTTTGAGTGCAATATCTCTTGCGCCGGGTTGATAGAAAATGCGTCTGTCTGATTCCAATTGAACGAAATGAATATCCTCTCCCGTTAGAACACCCGCCTGTATCATATTGCATCCAAACATTGCCATAGCAAGGATTTGAAATAGAGCAATTTCTACTGATGACCTTATTGTGTAATGTCGTTCAGACTTTCGCATAGTCCGATTATTGCTCAAAAAAGTATCCCGATGCCGAAGAACGCTTGAAGGAGATATAGAGCGATAATACATACCCCTGCGGCCAGATGCGGAGTCCTCCACGGAGATTCTCGGCTTTTGATCTTTTTTGAAATGAAGAATGTTGCAATGATCATGAGAACGATGACCGAGCCGTTAATAAAGTGAAGCGGATATTCAAGGATATTTCCTCTGCGAAGATATAAGAATATGGGGCCTGCAAGATACCCAAGGACACCCAGAGGAACCAAGACCGGGCCGAGTTTCCTGTGTCGTTTGATGATCCGGACGGTGGGAGGTTTGCCCTGTATTCTTTCTCTTCTTATCTTCAAACCAAGCCAACCCTGGTGCACAAAAAGTGAGATGATCAGAGCATTATAAATACCGTGAATATAAGGTAAATATAGCATCACGTTGTGGTCTATGATTCTATTCGTACGAATCGAACTTGCATCATATACATTTTTGAGCAAGAGGGATGCCAGAATGTAAATCGTTGATTTTTCTGAATATCAAGGCCGGCCAGGGTTTTAATCAATGAGGTAAAATGCCGCGTTGTACGGCATCCTGCCCGAACCACCGGGGGAAAAAGGCACCACTGAGAGCACAGAGGATTTCTTGGGGCAGTTCTCAAAAAAGTCTCCGCCCCTGTCATGTCGGCTTGTCCGACATCCTTCTTCGCAGAATAAAAGAAGGATTCCCGGCAAGCGGGAATGACAGTCAGCGCTGTTTTGTTGCGATTAGTAGAAGGATGTTGTCTGTGTCTGGGGTCGATTTTTGATACTTCAAACGGGAAGGGATTTTGGAAAAGGAACCGGAAGTTATTCGATTGATCTGATGCGGCAGGACTTCTTGTCCACGATAACCCGGTCGATAAGATTTCCTTTTCTGTCACTGATGCGTGCTTCATAAAAGAGGGGGCGTTCTTTTATGGGACCGATAATAACGTCAGCATCCGAATAATATCGCTCTAAAACACGCGTCGCTTCCCGGGCCGAATTGACCGGTCTGCGTGCGCCATACCGGCCCCTGTGAATTCCCTCACAGTAATCGCCGTGAGGATGTCCTCGGTGCCTCATCCATCCGTCAGTTGCCCTTGCCGACGCCGGCGCGCTCAGCAAGAGGAGCAAGGTAATCAGAAGAGTAGCTGTCAATCTGTTCATCGTATCCTTTTCAGAAACCGGCGGAGAGGATTCTTTCCTCTCCGCCCTGACATTCTAACCTACTGCTGATCTAACGGGCAATTCTTGCCCATCATACCACGTCCGTGTCCGCTGTATCCCATCCTATGCTTTCCATCCGCTCCCGGGCAATCCGCTCTCCCACACAGATAGCCCGCGTCGATTCCGTACTTTTCGGCAATCGAATGGATTTGCGTGCGAAGTCCGGCCATTTCCTCGCGTAGCTGGGCAAGCCGCTCTGTGTCAGGCGTCTGCTTATGACGTTCAGCCCGCATCTCGGCCCTCTTGCTCATGAGGGCTTCTCTGAGAGGAGCGGCCTCGTCCTTGAACTTGGCGAACGCCTCGGGATTCGATACGCACGCTTTTCCGTAAGCACCTCCCCGGCCTCCCCAGTGCGCGTATGCCAGACTGCCGATCAGAAGCAAAGCGACCGCAAACACCAATCCTGCTACCAATGTCCGTTTCATTTCCTTGACCTCCTTTTGAGTTTGTTGATTCAAGAGTATCAAAGAATAATTAAGAACCTTTGATGAAATTATTAAGAATTGTTAAGAGGCATGTTATTTTAAAGTTGCACAAGAAAACATGGGCGAAAGGGGAGATCGGCACGAAAAGCCTTTCGCAGCGATACCTTACGGCATCGGAAGCCACATCGAAAATACGAAATCAGGATGACACTTTCTATGAACTCTCGTATTCTCAACACCATGCCCTTATCAAATCTCATCGCCTTGAAAGGTTCGAGGGATGATCTCCTTTTTCAGGGAAAGGGTAAATGCACGGTGAAAACCGACCCCTCTCCCGGGTTGCTTCTCACCTGGATGCGGCCGCCGTGCGCCTGCACAAGCTCTTTGACGATGCTCAAGCCGACACCAAGTCCTCCCTCCGACGCCGAGTAAAAGCGCTCGAATATGAGCGGCAGGTCCTCTTCCCGTATCCCTCTTCCGTTGTCGATCACCTGGATGATTGTCTCATCGTTTTGCCAGAAGCCCTTCAACGCGATTCGGCCTCCTTCATCTACCGCCTTCAAGGCATTACTTGTAAGGTTCAGCATAATCTGCGTCAGGCGGTCGGGGTCGGCATGCACGGAAACATCGTCGTCGCACTCTACATCGATTGTGGTTTGTCGCTCACCCGCTTTTCCGAGGAGCCGTTCCCGGATGTTGGAGAGATACTCCTTAAGGCCGAACGTTTCCTTCTTCAGCGTCAGGGCGCTCGCCTGCGCCTGCGAAATTTGTTCGATCCCCTCGATGATGCCAGTGAGTCTCACGTTCTCATCGAGGAGCGAATCGATACTGTCACGGGAAAGCGGGATCATGCCGTCTCTGATACTCTCGAGTTCGCTCCGCATTGCCCCGATAGGTGTTCTTAGCTCATGGGCAACATTTGAGATAAGGTTTTTTCGGAGCGTCTCCTGAAATTCAAGAGCCTGCGCCATCCTGTTGAAATTATCCGAAAGATGACGGATCTCGGCGCTTCCGGTCGCCGCCACCCTGCTGCGGAGATCCCCTGCTGCTATCGCTTTGGTTGCATCGGCAAGCTCCCTCAAAGGTCTCGTGAGCTTGCGGGAAAACAGCGCGCTCAGGACAACGGCGATAAGTCCCACTGTAATCATGGAAAGAAGAAGGAAACGGTTGCTGCTTTCTATGAATACGGATTCTCTTTTCGGCTTGAGAACCCTAACTTCAAGCAGCCCTATTTCCTTGCCTCGCAGAAAGAGCGGATAGGGCACGTACTCGCCTTCAGGCGGCCACTCTCTTCCCCGCGCAATGGCAGCCACCCTGTATCTGACCGGTTCGGAGAGGGAAGACAGCGCCTTATCTGTGCTCATGACGTACCTGCCCTTATCATCCTTTAGCCTTGCGTCGAAACCGAGCATGAGCGCCCATATCAAATCCTCCCGGAGCACATCATCTTTCCATTCCCCATATCTGTCGAACGTTCCCTCAAGGTTTGCGATAACCCAGTAAACGCGGTCTTCTGCTTCGCCTTCGAGATACTCTCCGAAGTCTTTCAGCATAAGCTCCCTTAAGATAAGTGCGGACGAGAGAGAGAGTGCGGCGATGCCTGCAAGGAGGACCAGAAAGCGAAACCCAAGGCTATGTTTCATCTTTTTTCCCCGAAAACCTGTATCCGAGACCATATACTGTAAGGATGAATCTCGGATGCTTCGGGTCGTCTTCAAGTTTGGATCTTAGATTGCGAACATGGACGTCGACGCTCCTTTCATAACCTTCAAAATTATAACCGAGCGCCTTTTCGACGATTTCCTCTCTGGTGAATACCCTGGCCGGGTTCGAGGCGAGCGCAAAGAGCACTCTGAACTCGGTAGGAGTGAGCTGCACCACTTCACCTTTCTTCGTGACCTCAAAGCTGCCGCCATCGATGATTAGTTCTCCATCATGGTAACTGAGGGTCTTCGGCATCGACAAGTCTTCTTTCTCTGACCGCTTAAGGACGGATTTCACCCGAAAGACAACCTCGCGCGGACTGAACGGTTTGACGACATAATCGTCCGCGCCGAGGGCAAAACCCGCGAGGCGTTCCTCCTCTGAAGATTTCGCAGTGAGCATGATCACCGGGATGTCACCCAATTCTTTGAGTTCCTGGAATACGTCTTCTCCTTTCATATCCGGCAGCATCAAATCGAGGATCACCAGCAGAGGCATCTCTTCTTTCGCTGAAGCGAGAGCTGCCTTCCCTTTTTCGAAATGAACGACTGTGAAGCCTTCCCCCTCGAGATATGCTTTCACGAATTTCGCCATCTTTTTGTCGTCTTCAACGATCATTACCGGTCTTTGCATAGTATTCTCCAGAACCGATTTTTAATCAGAAAAAGTTGAGACTGTCGGTCGGCGACTGCAGCTACCGTAAGGATCAATTCATGTCCGTTTTTTGGGCGCATGCACGAATGGCGGCAATAATTGTTTCCGGGTCACTCTCCTTTGAGAGATACCCCGAGGCTCCGGCCTCGATCGCAGTGTTTTCATAATACTCCCTGGAATCAACACTCAGTGCAAGAACAGGTATTTTGCTCCCCTGGGCTTTCAATTCTTTCACGATCTCAAGACACGGTAATTCTTAAGAATTGAATATTCCTTCGTAACTAATTAAATGATAGGCTTGTCGAACAGAAATGTCCAGATGACAAGTGCATATAGACAAATAGATAAATTGTGCGCATGTTAGTACAATATTTTATAGATTGTTCGAGCACCATGAGATTCGGTAGGTCTGCGAGATTATTATCGGAAAGCACTATGAAGATCGCAGGTCACAGTAAAAATAATAAATATAGTACAATATATAAAAAGGGCTATCATGAAGAGGGCCAGTATGTCAGTCAAATCTTTACTATCAAGAAGCGGCCGTTTGAGCGAGATAGTCGCGGCGCGTTTTCTGCGTCTGAACATCGCGAGGAAGATGCTTTTTGGATACCTCACGCTTGTCACATTGATATTCCTTATCTCCGCTTTCGCCATAACCAGTCTGGAAAGGATGAATAACATCAACGATGTGATCCTCAGGGCCGACGTTCCTTTGGCGGACACGGCTGATAGGATGATCGATGCTCTGCTGTCGCAGGAGTCGTATGCGCGGCGCTATGCCGTTCTGCACAGTCCTGAAATGCTGACACTTTCACGGGAAAAGGGTAGAGAGTTCGACAGTCTTGCTGAGACGATCCGGCCGTTGCAAGGCATTGCAGGCATTTCCGTCGAGCCCGTAATCACGCTGCATTCCACCTATAGTGAACTCTTGACAGAGGGCATAAGACAACTCGATGACCCGTCTTCTCCGCAGGCGAAAGAAATCGATTCGGCAGTCAAGATGAAACAGGATGAACTCATAAGTCTCATCAAAGACATTTCCGGAAAAGCCCGCCGGGATCAGAAGGCGAACATGGCGATGACATCCGATATCGGCATGAGGGCGGTCAGGACGACGATAGTCTTGTGTATCGCAGGCATTCTCCTGAGTATTGGCTTAACAGTGCTCATCACCAGAAGTATAGCGGGTCCGTTATCTCAGTTAAGGCGCGCGACCAGGAAGATATCAGAGGGCGAATTCGACTTTGTTCACGGTATAAGAAACCAGGATGAAATCGGAGAACTGACCAACGCCTTCAACGACATGACCAAGAGGCTGAGGCATCTTGAAGAGATGAACCTGGATGCGAGCCCTCTGACGAGGCTTCCCGGGAATATAGCTATCGAGAATGTTCTCAGGAAGAGAATAGAGAACGGAAGCCCCCTTGCATTCTGCTATATCGATCTCGACAACTTTAAGGCTTTCAACGACAGGTACGGTTATGCCACGGCGAGCGAGGTCATTTTAGCCACGAGCAAGATCGTCGAGAGCTGTGTGGTCGAAGCGGGCGGCCCCGATGACTTTGTCGGACACATAGGCGGAGATGATTTTGTCGTCATTACAAATCCCGATCGATTCAGACAGATCTGCAACAGTATCATCGAAACATTCGACAAGACAATACCCCGGTTTTATGACGTTGACGACCGTAAGAAAGGATTCATCATGAGCAAGACGCGGCAAGGTGAGGATATGAAATTCCCTATCATGTCGATATCCATTGGCGTCGTTACCAATCTTCAGCGTCGGCTCGGTGATTCTATTCAGGTCGGGAAGATAGCGGCGGAGCTGAAAGAGTACGCAAAGTCCCTGCCCGGCAGCGCGTACGTAGTGGACAGACGAAGGAAATGCCCGGCGGAAGAGAATGGCGATGCTGTTGCGAAGACAGACCAGGAGTTTCCGACAGAGAAGATGCACGTTTTATAGACCAGCAGTCGTATATAAATTAAGGGCAGACATGATGAAAAACCTTTTAAATGCGACAGGAAATTATCCATATTCACCTGACGGCACTTTAAACCATATGCGTATTCTATGCAGCCGCCTACCGGCCCATGTGACCGGTATACCAAGGTGTCGCTTAAAAGGTCTTTCAACACATCCGCCCCTTCATAATTCAAGAACATAGTTTGTAACATTTAGGTAGAATGAGAAGTATGAGATTCGTTGCGCTTCTTTCCCTGATAGTGATGCTGTCTCAATGCTCAGTTGCATATAAAGAGACTGTCCCTCCGCTCTCGAACGTGAAACCTGAGAATATTGCAAACGAAATAAAACGGTTTGAAAAGATTACAGGCGGCGATGCAGATCCGTCCGGTCGTGCCGAAGCTCACCTTCAGCTTGCGAAACTCTATTCTTCCTATAAAAATCCCAAGCCGGATTACCGGCGGGCTTTGAGAGAACTTGAAGAGTATCTTTCTCTCGAACCCGCAAAGGCCAAAATCTATGAAATGCAAAACTGGCTTGCTCTCTTGCGTGAACTGGCCAGAATGGACGAGGAACTTCAAAAGGCAAGACACACAATAAGCGAACTTAAAGACGCTGTGGAAAAATTAAAGGACATAGATATCAAGATGGAGGAAAAGAAGAAACAGGTCAAGTAGACATTATTACTCCGGCAACTAAATATCTCAATGTCATTGACCGCAAGTGAAGCGCGTCGGGAATCCTTCCGAATATGGCGCATGCAGACAAGAACCGAAGAAGGACTCCCGACAAGCGGGAGTGACAGATTAAGGGGGAAATTGCATAGGTCATTAGTTATGCAGGAATCAATAGTTGCCGGAATTAATAATTAGAGTCAGTCCATAAATTACCTGACTGTCACCCTGAACTTGTTTCAGGGTCTCATAACCCGGTGAAACTGAGAGATGCTGAAATAAATTCAGCATGACAAAGTAAGACTTCATGGACAGACTCTAATTACTCTCATCTGACTTCCCACGACCTGGAATGATTCCGCCCAGAGCCCTCTCAAGTTCTATCTCCCGAATTCTCCGGTCGCGCAGGACTTCGAGATACCGAAGCTTCGTCTCCGAAAGCTTCCGGCGCGCATCAAGAAGATGAAGCATGCTCAGTTGCATCGCATCAAAATATTTTTCGGAATACTCTACCGCTTCACTGCGCGCGGGCAGGAGTTGATCCCGAAAAAGGACTATTTCCTTCCTGGACATTGAGACAGCTTCGAGAGCGGCTGAAACCTCTTCGCGTACGATGCCCTGTTTGCTCTTCAACTCCTTCTCAGCCTGACGGAGGCTGTATTCGGCTCTGGCTATTTTGGCCTGGTTCTGGTCGAAGAGTGGCAACTGAATCCCTATTTCGGGACCTAACAAGTCGGTTCCATCAGTATCTCTGGCATAAGCAATACCGGCTTCGACGTTTGAAAATACAAGCTTCCTTTCAAGGTCCAGGACACGCCTGGATTCTTCAATCCGTCACGTCGATATCCGCACGTCGGGTCTTACAGCCATGGCATGGGAAATCAGAGCTTCGGAATCGGGAAGAGGTTCGAACTGCTCCGGAAGACTACCCATTATTTCATACTCAAGTTGGTCGGGAGAAAGCCCCAGAACACGGTTGAGGCGCAGTCTTGCAAAGTGTAATTCCTTTTCGATGCGCGCAATCTCGGCTTCCTGTCCGAGGACCTCGGAATTGGCCATATCAATGTCGACGTCTTTTGTGAGACCGAACTCGCGGCGATAGATCAGATGATCCCTTAATTCTTCGAGCTGCTTTTTCATATTCTTCATTTCTGCCAGTATGTGTGCTAAAGCGATATTTTCACTATGAGCATGTTTGGCCTCTGCCGCCGTATTCAATATCTCTTCAGCGATCCTCAATGTCGTTGTTTCGAGACGCGCGGATGCTGTTTTTTTTCTCAGGGGGATCTGCCACAAATCGGATATGTTTATAATTCCTTCGGCTTCGATATCTGTTCCACCTCCCCCGAAGGGAAACCGGAAAATAGCGGAAAGATTCGGATTTGAAAAAAGTCCGGCCTGGACCAGGTCCGCCTTCGCCGCGCCTATTTCTTCGAAAGAGGCCTGCAGTCTGCGGTTATTGAGAAGGGCTATGCGCACCGCCTCATCCTCTTTAAGGCCATCGGCAAGAAGTTCGTTGATCTCCTTCGCGGTGAGAGCCTCATCCTCCTTGGTCTGTTCCCAGCGGATGTCGGCGCCCGTATGCTCCCTGGCAAATTCCTTCACTCCCTCCCATTCCTTTTGCGTGGTGACGCTTGCGCAGCCTGTGAGAAACAAACAAGCGAGCAACAAGGTGTATATCAAAACCTCTCTACTTCTGAAAAGAGCGTTCCCCTTCTTGTCATTCCCGCTTGTCGAGAATCTATCTTCATGTTCGGCCAAGTCAATTGAGACTGACAGGAAGGATGCCGGACAAGCCGGCATGACAAAAGAACAAGCCAAATGCACCACGCTTCTTTTAGGATTCTCAACGATTAATGGCACGCCGTCCTCCTTCTTTCGGATGCCGCCACTTTGCGTTTCTATCCCTCGGTTTTACGTTCAGCATCGTTACCAAACCACCCATGGGCATCACTCCCATCGGCATGTCCGCTTCTGCGTTCATAATATGGTGAAGCTTGTGGCAATGGAGCTGCCAGTATCCGGAATTCCAAGCGATGAACTCCACGTCCCGCGCTGATCCTGCCATGACGTCAACGGTATTCCCGGGCCACCGTGCGCTCTTCGGAATGGGGCCAGCCTCCGTACCGACTACCCACCAGGTGTGGCCGTGAATGTGGATGGGATGGTCGTTCTGGTTGCTGAAATTGACGAGCCTTATTCTTACCCTGTCGTCCTGATTCGCTTCAAGAATCTCTGTGCTCGGGGCGGCCTTGCCGTTGAAAGTGAACCAATCGGGGGCCGTGGAAGTCACGTCCGGGTTCTCATTTCCCGGGAGGAGTTTCCATTCGTTCATTACGATCACATAATCGCGGTCTATCCTGTTCTTCTCCTTTCTTGGATGGATCACAAAGGCCCCTCCGAGGCCCATGCCGACCTGCTTCATCTCGTTGAAAGCGGAGTGGTAGAAGAAAGTGCCGTTCTGATAAAGAGTAAATTCATAGACGAAGGTTTCGCCGGGCATAATGGGCGGCTGAGTGAGACCGCCGACTCCGTCCATCTCGTTCGGAAGCTCGATACCGTGCCAGTGGATGGATGTGGGCTCCGGAATCTCGTTCTTCACTATCATCCTCACCCTGTCGCCTTCATATGCTTCTATTGTCGGACCCGGAATGGAGCCGTTGAATCCCCACCCCCTGATCTTCTTCGACATGAACATGGAAGGAAACATGTCCGGCTGCATCCCCTTCGCCTTGTGGAATTTATACCATAGAGAATCTTCCGGAGGTATTCCATCGTGAATGGAGCGCTCCACAGGTTGTACTATAAGAGTAAAGACTTTCACATTACCGTCTTTCTCGAAGCCGAGAGGTTGAACATTCGGAGTGCGGACACGACCCATTTGTTTCCCCGTGAGAGGCGGAGGTGATGATATTTTCATATTGGGGTCCGCCCAGCCGACCGGTTCGTGCATTCCCATATCGTGCTTCATACCCATGCCCTCATATGCCTCGCCGGGCATAGAGTGACCTTTGTGAATATCCTGTCCAACAGCTTCTTTGCCGGCCGCTGCCATTGCTCCTGCAGCCAGGAAAGACTTTTTCAAGAAGTCCCGTCGGTCCATTCTTTCACTCCCAATATCTTGTATTGTGAAACATATTACTGACAGCAACAAAGAATCGTCCGCCCTCGCCTTGTCATGCCGGCTTGTCCGGCATCCTTCCTCGTCAGGATAAAAGAAAGATTCCCGACAAGCGGGAATGACAGTTTGCGGTATTCCATTGTCGATTCTATGACTCTTGTCGTTTACATTAGTGAAGCAAAAGCAGGGCCACACCGCAAGTTGGCGATTTTATGTGGATTAATGCAGGCTAATCCTATTTCAAACGGGAAATATGACACTTCGTCGGGGCATTTTTCCCAACTCCCCAGGAAAAAGCTTATAATTCTAAATGGAGTGACCGCAAGTGCTATTCAAATAGTCTGTCATTCCCCGACTTGCTTGCCCGCCGTCTTTTTGGAGGGATCGGGGAATCCATGGTTCGACAAGCTCACCATGACAACCTGTCACCCTGAGCCTGTCGAAGGGTGTATTGTCCGGTCAAGCCGGACAATGACAGAATGCGACTTTACGGGCAGATACAAATAGAGGTGTAACCTGTATGATTCTGTCATTAAGGATTTCCGGACGGCTTAACGCGTATCATTCAGGAGTTCGCCCATGAATATGTTCGTCATCGACAACGAAGTCTATATCCGTCTCGGATTCTTCTTCGGCATATTCATATTCATGTCCATGTGGGAGACGACCGCTCCCAGGCGCGCGTTGACACAATCCAAAGGCACACGATGGTTTCACAATCTGATTCTGACGACTCTGAACAGCATACTTGTGCGCCTGATTTTTCCGGCGGCAGCCGTCGGCGCCGCTCTCGTCAGCAGTGAGCACGGCTGGGGACTATTCAATAACGTGGAGCTGCCGGAAGCGTTCGCAGGTATCACCGCGGTTATCGTTCTCGATCTCATTATCTATGCCCAGCACTTCTATTTCCACAAAATTGCACTTTTTTGGCGCCTGCACAGAATGCACCATACCGACCTTGACGTCGACGTGACAACAGGGGCAAGATTCCACCCCGTTGAGATAATTCTCTCGATGGCGATCAAGATGCTGGCGGTCATTATTCTGGGTGCTCCTGTCTGGTCTGTTGTCGCGTTCGAAGTGTTTCTGAACGCCACGTCGATGTTCAATCATAGCAACGTCTATATGAACGAACGTATAGACAAGGTGCTGAGATTGCTTGTTGTCACTCCGGACATGCATCGTGTGCATCACTCGGTAATCATAAAGGAAACGGATAGCAATTTCGGCTTCAATCTGTCCTGGTGGGACAGGCTGTTTCGCACGTATACGGACCAGCCCTTTGCCGGACACAAAGGTATGAAACTGGGGCTTGCGAATTACAGAGACAAGAAGTGGCTTACTCTCCCCTGGATGCTTGCCGTGCCTTTCGCCGGCAGAGAGAGATAGGGGGCCCGTTCAATCCGCGTGAAATAACGAAGCAGATGCGGTATCATCGCTCATTCTCGGTCGAAACGACCTCCGAGGTATCCCGCTAAGAATTGGGAAAGCCGCTCCGATACCGCACCTGCTCTGTTAAGGTGACCGGAACGCCGGGGAATTGTGCCACGCTACAGGGCACTTTGCCTCAGACGAGCAGCCACTGCTACCCATCTTTTATCGATAAATCAGTATGTTTCATGCTGGCATCTCTTTTGCGGTGCAATAAGGAGGGGCTGGCTTCGTGGCTTTCGATCGTCTCCAGTATTTAAAAAGACGAATGCCATGGAACGTATTCACTTAAAAAAAAGGAGTTTGAAATGAAAAGAATGTCAGCGGGTATTATGGTCACTGTATTCATCTTCGGATTCTGGGCAATCGCCCTTGCCATCCATGAAATAACACCCTCGGAAGCTCCGGAACTGAAGGTTGCCATGCCCGGACCGGACGCCGACAGACTCAGAGAGTACATTGCAGTAACCGATCCCTACCGGAGATGGAAGGCATGGCCGGGCAAGGAAAAGCTTTACAAAGGAACTGAGCCTCACGGCGCGTTGCTAAAGACCTTCGTCAACGACGAAGCCTACTGGGCAGTTAAAGACAAGAAGAAAATGGCTGATGGATCGATTATTGTGAAAGAAAATTACACTTCAGACAAGAGGTTCGTAGGACTCACCGTCATGTACAAAGTGAAAGGTTATAACCCCGATGCCGGCGACTGGTTCTGGGCGCGGTACAAGCCTACCGGAGAGGTGGAGGTCTCAGGCAAAGTGGGAGCCTGCATTGACTGCCATGGGAAAAAGAAAGACAACGATTATATCATGACTGAAACAGTTAGATAGAAAGTAACAGGGGCAACCTGCAGAAACAGCATGGGCAATATCGTAACGAATTCTCAATCTGATGCGGATTCGAGGATCAGTCGAGCATTACAGCACAGCGGCACGAAGCCAAAGCACTTGTAAACGTTAGTCATTTTGCGATAGACCACACGGCGGGACTCTCTCGGTACAAAAATTGCTTGATCTGGCGCAAGACCAGAGGCAATTGAACGGGAGAGAAACGTCCGAATGAAGAAGATTCTCGTACCCGGGGAGCCGCAGTCGAGATTGCTCTGCGCGTGGATGGGAACAAAACACTCAGACTCAACGGGTCGGTCATCTATACAAAGAGTATCAGCGGAGATCTCTTTAAAGTTGTTCCGGGAATGGCGATCGAGTTTCATAAAATGTCCGAGGAAGATTCGTCAATCCTCAGGTCTTATATACTCGACCTCCTGACCGGCGATA
>JBFLXP010000007.1:0-23134 GCA_040757315.1 Nitrospirota bacterium | reverse complement strand
TAGAAAACGAGGCTTAGAGAAATATTTCTCATCTGAGATCCGAATGCGATTCCGTACGGCACAAGAATAAGAGCTGAAACACCGATGCCGACGAGAAGGTCTTTCAATGACAATCGCAACTTTACCAGGGTGCCCATGAAGATGGGATAGATGAGCATCGCAACGGGCAACATCGCCTGCAGATATGCCCCTGCAGGTTTCATCGCATGCAGGACAAACGAGAGAGTCAGAATAACGAGATAGCCGATTGTCGTTTTGATGTTCATAATTACAAGAATTGGCTCTATTCACCTGATAACCCCCCTCAGTCCCCCCTTAAACTAAGGGGGGATTAAGGGGGGTTATGTGTGAGTCTGCAATGCCAATTATATTATCCGCATAATGCGGAAAAATTCCACAATGACTATGGTATACTGGAGCAATTATGGGAGTTTTACGATATATAACAGCCGGTGAATCGCACGGAAAAGCTTTGACTGGGATCATCGAAGGAATCCCTGCCGGATTGAAACTTACTTCGGAGGACATCGACAAAGATCTCAGGAGGAGGCAGGGCGGGCATGGCCGCGGCGGGAGGATGAAGATCGAGGCAGACCACGCCATAGTTCTTTCAGGTGTCAGGTGGGGGAAAACAATCGGTTCGCCGATCTCTCTTCTGATCGATAACAAGGATTATAGAAACTGGCTTGAGGGAATGTCGCCGGATGCCGGCACAAGAGGCTCGATCCCCGCAGTCACGCGTCCGAGACCCGGGCATGCCGATCTTGCCGGCGCGATTAAGTATGACCAGCAGGATATCAGGAATATCCTCGAACGTTCGAGCGCACGGGAGACAGCGATGCGTGTTGCCCTTGGCGGCATAGGAAAACGCTTTCTGTCCGAATTCGGGATCGTGGTAGGCAGTTATGTCATCCGGATCGGGGACATAACAATTCAGAATTCAGAATCCAAAATCCAAAATTCGGAAGAAAATCTTCTTGGGCTTTTTGAAAAGGCTGAGCTTTCGGCAGTCAGATGCCCTGAGCAGGCGGCGACCAAGAAAATGGTCAGATTGATAGACAGGGCAATGAAAGAGGGGAATTCACTCGGCGGTATATTCGAAGTCTTTGTAACCGGAATTCCCATTGGGCTCGGCAGTCATATCCAGTGGGACCGGAGGCTCGACGGACGACTCGCCCACGCGATCATGAGTATACAGGCAATCAAAGGTGTCGAGATAGGGCTCGGTTTCGAGATGGGCAGACACTTGGGGTCCGAAGTGATGGACGAAATCACCTACGGCGGGGCGCCCCGCAGAGGCCGAACAACCGGTTTCCTCAGGAAGACGAATTTCGCGGGTGGGATCGAAGGAGGTATTACGAATGGCATGCCGATAATCCTGCGGGCTGTGATGAAGCCGATCCCTACTCAGAGAAAACCTCTCCGTTCTGTTGATATCATTTCGAAGAGAGCTATCAAGGCAGCGTACGAACGTTCCGATATCTGCGCGGTGCCTGCAGCCGCTGTGATCGGGGAGGCGATGGCTGCGCTGACTGTCGCCGACGCTTTCCTCGAAAAATTCGGCGGGGACAGTATCTCAGAAACAAAAAGAAATTACGAGTCCTACGGCGGTTACCTTCAGAAGTTTTAACCCGGATTATTCATGACTCGCGGATTCGTAGAGCAGATGCAATATTATCGCTCATTCTCGGTCCCGATAGGAATCCCGAAAGCATTCGGGATACAGCACCTGCTCTGACTGATCAAGAAATTGCCATAAATCATTCCGGCACTAACAGCTAAACTTCCGGTAGATTGAGTTTGATGTAAAGCTCCCGCAGTTGTTTCGGATCAACCGGCGAGGGACTGCCGCTCATCAGACAGAACGCCTTCTGGGTCTTCGGGAAAGGGATAACATCGCGGATGGACGAAGCGCCCACCATAATCATCACTAATCTATCGAGGCCGAGTGCAATGCCGCCGTGCGGCGGTGCACCGAATTCGAGAGCATCAAGCAGAAAGCCGAATTTCATCTTGGCCTCTTCCTCGGATATCCGCAGGATTTCGAACATCTTTCGCTGGACTTCGCGCCGGTGGATACGAATGCTCCCGCCGCCGATCTCATAGCCATTCAGGACAATGTCGTACGCCTTCGCATTCAACGAAGCGAGCAAATCTCTGTCACTCATGTCCCCGGCGAGCATCCTTTCGATATCCTGATCCGTGGGAGAGGTGAAGGGGTGATGCATAGCCTCGAACCGGTCCTCTTCATCGTTCCATTCGAGAAGGGGAAAACGGTCTATCCAGACGAACTTGTACCCTGGCTGTATGAGATTCAATCTTTTGCCCAATTCCAGTCTCATCCTGCTAAGAACATCGTGAACAATCTTCTCGCTGTCGGCCACAAATAGCATGAGATCGCCTTCCGAGACTTCAAGACGCTGAGCCATCTGCTTCAGGATTTCCTCGGAGAAGAATTTAGCTATCGGGGATTCGAAGCCTCCGCCTGAAGCGGCTTTCACCTTTATCCATGCGAGGCCTCTTGCCCCGAATGAGATCGCCTCTTCGGTAAGCGTGTCGATCTCTTTTCTCGAAAGACCGGCCATCCCCTTGCCATTAATCGCCTTGACTCTTCCTCCTCCCTTTAGTGCATCGAGAAAGACTTTAAACGAACCCTTTTCTGCAAGGTCGGCCATGTCCTTCAATTCGAGCCCGAATCTGAGGTCGGGTTTGTCATTTCCGAACCTTTCCATTGATTCCTTAAAACTGAGGCAAGGGAAAGGAACGGCGAGGTCGATATCCATAATGTTTCTAAAGAGTTCTTTCATCATGCCTTCAATGGTATCGACAATGTCTTTTGTATTCGCGAACGACATTTCCATATCAACCTGGGTGAATTCAGGCTGCCGGTCGGCGCGAAGGTCTTCGTCTCTGAAGCATTTCACTATCTGGAAATATTTTTCGAGGCCGGACACCATCAAAATCTGTTTGAAAATCTGCGGAGACTGCGGTAAGGCATAGAAATGTCCGGGATTCAGGCGGCTCGGAACGAGGTAATCCCGGGCCCCTTCAGGAGTCGACTTCGTCAGCATTGGAGTCTCAATCTCCAGAAACCCTTTTTCGTCAAGGTAGTCCCGCATGAGCTTAGTGACTTTGTGACGGGTGATGATATTCTTCTGCATCTCGGGCCGCCTCAGATCGAGATAGCGGTGTTTGAGGCGAAGCGCTTCGGACGCATCGGCTGCCTCCTCGATCATAAACGGAAGTGGAGACGATTCATTCAAAACGCCAAGATTATTTACATACATTTCGACGGCGCCTGTCGGCATATTGGGATTTTCGGTGCCCCCGGGTCTTTTCCTTATTTCTCCTGAAACAGATATCACATACTCGCTCCGCAAATCATGGGCGAGTGTATGGGCTTCGCCGGAGACATCAGGACTGAAGACTATCTGGAGCACGCCGCTTCTGTCGCGAAGATCTACAAATATCAGTCCGCCATGGTCCCTCCTCCTGAATACCCAGCCGCAGAGATTCAGAATTTTCCCTATGTCGGATTCTTTTATCCCACCACAACCTTTGTCGCGAATCATGTGTGCGCAATCCTCCGATCACGCGGGAATTATTTCTTTACCCGCTCTATTTCTTCAGCGGTCAGGAACCGGTAAGCTCCCGGTTTGAGATCGCCCAGCGATAGACCGTCAATCTTTATCCTCTTCAGTTTCAGCACGGGATGGCCGACGTCTTGAAACATTCTTCGAATCTGACGCTTTCTGCCCTCATATATGGTCATTTCATACCACATATTGTTTTCAGTGCTCCGCAGCCTCTTTATTTTTGCCGGCGCAGTCATCCCCTCCACCAGTTTAATCCCTTTTCTCAGTTTTTCGATCTTGTTGTCCTCAGGTTCGCCTTTTACCTTAACAAAATAAGTCTTCGAGATTTTCTTCGAGGGATGCAGCATGTCATGGGCGAAATCGCCGTCGTTCGTTAAAAGCAGAAGCCCCTCGGAATCGTAATCGAGACGCCCGACCGGATAAACTCTATATTTTACATTCTTCAGAAAATCTTTTACAGTCTGCCTGCCTTCAGGATCGTAAAGAGTAGTCACGACACCCCTCGGCTTATTGAGCATGATATAAACCTTGGGTTCCGGTCTGATTAATAGTTTCCCATCAAGCTTTATGTGATCTTTTTGCGGGTCGGCCTTGGCACCGAGTGTTCCGAGGCGGCCATTCACCGTAATCCGTCCCTCAAGAATCAGGTCCTCGGCCTTCCTTCTCGATGCGATCCCCATTTCGGATAATATTTTCTGAAGTCTTTTTTCCATAAAGTTTTATAATAACACAATTTGATAGTATGACAGCCCGAAAGAACGAATGATCGTCGCCGCCAAATCCATTGTTAGTACTCCGGCAAGTAAATACCAAAAACGACGTCATTCCCCGGCTTGATCCCCCGATCAAGCCGGAGGACGGAATCCATAAGGGACTGGATGCTCCGATCAAGTCGGAGCATGACATTTTTCATCTATTTTGCCGCAGTAATAATGAGGAGACTCCGAGGTATCCCGATAAGAATCGGGACAAAGCCGCTCCGATATGCATCTGCTCTAATTGAAGGAATTTATGAACCCGGCTACGGACTCTTCAGGCTGTTCACAAACTCCCGGTTTTTGAGATACCACTGAACGGTCTTCCCAGTACCATCTTCTATTGATGTCTCAGGATACCAGTTCAGTTTTTCTTTAGACTTTCCGATGTCAGCCCATGTTGCGACGACATCAGCCGGATGACGGGGCTTATATTCGATTACAGCTTTCTTCCCCAACAGCTTCTCGATCAAATTGATCACGTACATCAACTCGACAGGATTATCGTTCCCGAGGTTGAATATCTCGTATCCGAAGGGCCCCAGACATTTAAGCGTCCCGGCGGCGATGTCGTCTATATACGAAAAATCTCTCGTCTGTTTACCGTCACCGAATACGGTTATCGGGATGCCGTTATCTATGTTCTTTATGAAGATAAAAATGCTCATATCAGGTCTGCCGGCCGGCCCGTATACTGTGAAATATCTCGGTATGCTGACGTCAAGGCCATATAGATAATGGTAGCTGTAACAGAGGACCTCCGCACCTTTCTTTGTCGCAGAGTATGGCGCCAGTGGGGTATCCGTCTTTTGCGTCTCCGTAAAGGGCATTTCATTAAATCCATAAAGGCTCGAAGTCGAAGCCAGGACGAACTTGCCCACGCCGAAATTCTTGCAGCACTCAAGCAGATTCAGGGTTCCTTTCGTGTTGGTATCGAGATAGACCCAGGGGTCCAGAACGGACGCCCGCACGCCGGCCCGCGCCGCGAGGTTTATAATTGCGTCAATCTTATGATCGGAAAATATTCTCTTGACATCACCAAAATTGCTGATATCCGACTGATAGAAGACAAAACCGCCTCTCACTTGCAATTGAGAGAGTCGCCATTCTTTTAAAAGCGGATCATAGTAGTCATTGATATTATCGATACCAACGACTGTCTTCCCTTGATCGATCAGCTTGTCCGCTACTTTCCAGCCGATAAAACCCGCACAACCGGTTACGAGAACAGTTTTCAACTCTTTTCTCCTTATTTCACACCCTTTTCTTGAGCCACTCCTTAGGGGTGACAACTGTAAATCCGCTGTTTCCGTCCGAATAAACGACCTTCGCTATCCTGGAATTCAGTATCATTCTTTTACACATCATACAGGGCTCGGAATTGCACTCCCGTCCCTTTTCATCGGTCCCCGAAATGTAAATTGTCGCATCCCTCAGCTCGTCGACGGAAGCGCGGATAATTGCGTTGGCCTCGGCATGGACACTGTGGCATAGTTCGTATCGCTCGCCGTGAGGAATCTGAAGCTCTTTTCGGGTGCATTTGCCGACTTCGAGGCAGTCTTTCATTCCCCGGGGTGCGCCGTTGTAACCGGTGCTGACGATTACGTTATCTTTGGTAATGACGGCACCGTACTTCCTTCGCAGACAGGTGGCTCGCGTCGATACGGCCTTTGCAATCCCGATGAAATATTCGTCCCACTCAGGGCGAAGCTTCTTTGATTTTGGCATACCATGCATAATAGCTCAGAAGATTCACGGCTTTCAAGCGGAAGAGACACAACCACATCCAAGTCGGCCCGGTCTGTCATTCCCGCAAGCGAAGCGCGTCGGGAATCTTACTTCCAGCAAAGACAGATTCCGGTCAAGCCGGAATGACAAGGAAGAACGATCGGACGGGTCAGAATTTCCTCCTAAAGGAAAAATTGACAGTGAAATCAGGTGCTCCCGACGTGTTCGGGTCTTCGGTAAAAGAGAGCTCAAAACTGTCCCTATCAGCGTGATATCTTCCGCCAAGAGAAAGAAGAATCGCTGTCCTGTCAATTTCCGAAATGCCGATATCCGGAAACGGTGATCCCTGGATGAATACCTGGCCGACGAGGTCGAGACTTTTCCAGACGGCTGCTTCTACCGAGGCGCCGCCGTAAATGAATTCCCTCAGGTCTATTTTTTTATGTGCTCTCAGATCACCGGGGAAGACAACCCCAAGATTAACGTATGATTTAACTTTTTCCCCGAGATTCTTGTCGATCATCAGAGCAATACCCGCATCGATACTGCCGTTTCCATAGCCCGCCTCGGCGTCGCCGGACGGAAGCTCGATGGAGCCCTGGAGGCTGATAGCCGGATCTGATCTCAAAAGAGGTTTTTTCAGGATCACCCTTATGTCTCCGATGCCTATGCGACCGCTCTCTCCTCTGATGACGAGAACACCTTTTTCCCTGATCTCATAGAGGAACGCATTGTCCGGCCTGTCACTTCTACCATAGTCCGGAAAGCCGAATGTGTCGTGATAGGTGCTGAGAAATCCGTCCATGAATCCCGAATTGAAGCTGAGGACCGGCACTTCAACGCCTATCTCTACCCGGTCTCCGAAGTTTTTCCTGAACGCCAGGCCGAGTTCGGTGAATTCCATATCGATGCCAGCGGACCATTGATGGGAGTCCTGGACAAGATAGACGCTTGAGTGGGACAGACTTGCGGAAAAAGATGTTTCAATCGCAGCTTTTTCCAAACGGGGAGCGTCTATGTGTAAGAAAAGAGGGAATTGATTTCCGACATTTAATGGTCCTTCAAATGCATAAATGGTCGAGATGGAAGAAAGAGCGAGAATAAGGAGAGAGGGCAGGCAACCCAGTATTCTTTTCATAGGGCAATACTTTAGCAGAGGAGCGGGTGGCTGTCAAACGCTGGATGAAGTGCTTTGTTTCCGAATTTGCCCTATCGACTCATAAAAGGGAGGTCATCCCTCAAAGCCTTTCAAGGCGATAAGATTTGATAACCCCTCCCATCCTCCCCTTAAGTTAAGGGGAGGTGAAGGTGGGGTTATGTCCAAGGGGCGAGAATTTAGGACGTCTTATGAGTCATGGTGGTGATGAGGTTCACTGTGGGTAAGCTCGCAATATATTCCGCCATTGACGCATTCGCTGCATTCAAATTCAAGGGTGGTATGGTTTATCCCGTGTCCGCCGAGCACTTCCTTGATTTTTTGATTCAAGGCATGCACCTCGCTCAGACGCCGATCGTGAATATAAATATGGGCGGAAAGAAAAACCGCTCCTTGGATATGTGACCAGATGTGGATATCATGAACACCCAATATTCCCTCCATATTGCACAACTCGCGGACCACCAAATTCGCGTCGATGCTTTTCGGCGCAAACTGAAGGAATATCTTAAGCGCTTCTTTGACTACCCTGAAACCTCCGGCAAGGATGATAAACCCGATGAGAGAACTCATGAGGGGATCGGCATAAAGCCACCCTGTTGAGGCCATCACAATCGCCGACACGATAACACCGAACGAAGAAATTGTATCGCCGAGGACGTGAAGCCAGGCGCTCCTTATATTCAGGTCATGATGTTCGTGTTTCAGCAGGAAGATCATCGCAATATTTGCGAGAAGACCCGCCGAAGCAACTACCAGCATAACTGTAGTTTGTATTTCGGGAGGTGAAGAAAATCTCTTGTATGCCTCGTAGAATATTACAGCAGAAATTATGACAAGGCTCGCTCCGTTGACTGCGGCAGCGAGGATACCGACCCTCTGGTATCCGAAAGTCGCCCTGCTGTCAGGTGGTCTCTGTCCAATGCGCGCGGCCATGAGGCTCAGACCGAGGGCGAAGACATCCGTAAACATATGGCCCGCGTCGCTCAGAAGGGCGAGGCTTCCGCTGAAATACCCGCCCAGGATTTCCGTCACGGTGATGAGCAAGGCTATCCCGAGACTCCATGCCAGTCTTTGCTCTTTATTCATAATTCTTAGTTTAACCTATTTCCCGATGGCGGCTGCTTTCTCCCCGCTACAAAGGGGGGAGATCCACTTCTTCAATGGATTCCATCCGCAGCTCTGAACAAACGGTGTGATATCAGGGACGAGCATTTATCCTTACACGACATTTTTCCTCCGGAATTGGGCAAAATGCCACAGAGAAGATTCGCGGCAGCGCGATAAATGGGCATGATTAAATGACTTTTACCGTGGCATCTTCCTTGCTTTGTGATGTACGGGTTAGTTTGACTGAATAAACATTAAGAATAAGGAGGCAGACATGGCCAAAGGTTCAAAGATACTCGAAGCTGTTCCAGGCAGGGATGTGAACGAAGAGATCGCAAAAATAGCTTACCAACTCTACGAGCAAAGGGGAAAGACCCACGGATACGAATTCGACGACTGGATAAAAGCGGAAAAGATCGTGAAAGAGCGCTATGCAAAAATTGACGAAAGTGAGGGGGCATTAGCCGGCGAGCTTATAGAAAAAAGGACAAAAGCCAGAAAGCAGACGAGGAAGAAGGCATAAGTCAAACAGCTCACAGATGCAAAAAAGATCCTTGAACCGCATTTCATGGAATAATGTAGTGCGGCCTGCCATCGTAAATAAATCTCAGCCTTTTGCGTTAAAGCTATTAAGCCCCGAATTATTCATGACTCGTGGAAGGTCAGAGCAGATACAGCGCCATCGCTCATTCTCGGCTCCGATAGTAATCCCGAAAGCATTCGGGGCGCAGCATCTGTCTGATCGGTCAGAAAATTTGAGACTGATCTTGGTAAGATGCCGCAAGTTGTTGAAAAGATTGGCGTCCCCAACGGGATTTGAACCCGTGTTACTGCCTTGAAAGGGCAATGTCCTAGGCCGGGCTAGACGATGGGGACGCTCATGGTGAGCCGCGTTGGATTCGAACCAACGACCCACGCCTTAAAAGGGCGTTGCTCTACCAACTGAGCTAGCGGCCCATAGGGTAAACATTAATTTAACCAAAACCAAGTTTTGTTGTCAAACGCAGCCGCTTTCCTGGAGACCTGAGAATCCCTCTAAAGAAAGATTCCGGACAAGCCGGAATGACATCTTTGCTTTGGAGCTAATTACTCCAACTGGCGTTTTTTTGTGTTCGGCAACAAACCGCCCGAAAGAATAATCTCTTTCTCCCGGTCATTCAGAGTTGAAACAGCCTCGAAGGAGACGTTCTTGGTCATATTCCGAATAACATAGGACTGACTCCCCGACACAGAACTTCTCACGTCCTCCATCAAGAGTCTATCACCTTTCTCGACTTGCGCATAGCCGCCGGCATCCTTAAACAACAATGGGAGGATGCCGAAATTAATCAGATTCGATCTGTGAATCCGCGCAAAGGACTTTGCGATCACCGCCTGCAAACCGAGGAACATGGGGGCCATCGCAGCGTGCTCCCTTGAAGAACCCTGGCCGTAATTTTCACCGCCGACAACAATGCCGCCACCGGTCGCTTTTGCGTCTTTCGCCCGCCCGCTGAAGGTATTGTCGATATTCGAAAAGACGTATTCCGATATGGCCGGAATATTGGAACGCAAGGGGAGTATGGTAGAGCCGGCCGGCATAATATCGTCTGTTGTTACATTATCGCCAAGCTTCAACAGAACCTCCGCCTCTATCAAATCGCCAAGTGGTTTCTTTATCGGCACATCTTTGATGTTCGGTCCTTTGACGACCCGGACTCCCTGCCCGTTTTCAATCGGCTTGACGATCATGTTGTCGTTAACCTCATAACGGTCGGGTTCGCGTGAAATCTCTGCGTGAAGGCCGGAAGACAGTGTGTCAACGATCTCGCCCTTTATTGCAAATACGGCGCAGGAGATGGGGCTTGCAAGATAGACAAATGCGTCCTTGTTTCCGCTTCTACCTTTGAAATTTCTGTTGTATGATCTGATGGATACGTGTCCTGTACCGGGAGCGCCCCCCATGCCGATACAAGGTCCGCATGCGCTTTCGAGAATACGTGCTCCTGCGGATATCATGTCCGCTATGTATCCTTTCCGCGAGAGCATCTCGTAAACCTGCTTGGAGCCCGGGTTTACGAGAAGACCGACGTTTTCGGCAACGGTATTCCCCTTCAGGATGGAGGCGACTGTCCTCAGGATCTGATATGACGAATTCGTGCAGCTTCCAATGCAGACCTGATTTATTTTCGTTCCGGCCAGTTCTTTAACAGGGACGACATTGTCGGGGCTGTGGGGCCGGGCAATCATCGGTTCGACCGAACCCAGGTCTACTTCTATCACTTCGCTGTATTTGGCGCCCCTGTCTGCTTTGAGTTCGGTCCACTCCGATTCCCTTCCCTGCGCTTTCAGGTAACGCCTTGTATTCCCGTCGCTCGGAAAGATAGACGTGGTGGCGCCAAGCTCCGCACCCATGTTCGTGATTGTGGCTCTTTCCGTCACATTCAGATCCTTAACCCCGGAACCGCCATATTCGAGGATCTTGCCGACTCCTCCTTTGACAGTGAGCCGCCTCAGAATTTCCAGTATTACGTCCATCGCAGTAATCCACGGTCTTCTCAGCTTGCCCGCCAGCTTCATAAGGACGACTTTCGGCATATTAAGTTCAAAGGGTGCGCCTGCCATCACCGTCGCCGCATCCAGTCCTCCGACACCTATCGCAATCATGCCCATACCGCCTCCGGTCGGCGTGTGACTGTCGGTTCCGAGGGCGATCTTCCCGGGCGCTGCAAACCTCTCCAAATGTATCTGATGACTGATCCCGTTTCCCGGCCGTGAGAAGTACGCGCCATAGCGTTCAGCAACAGTCTGAAGGAAAATATGGTCATCGGGATTCATGTAATTGGTCTGAATCATGTTGTGATCTACGTAAGATACGGCAAGCGGCACTTTCACTTTGTCGATCCCAATCGCCTCAAACTGGAGCCACGTCATAGTGCCTGTTGCGTCCTGAGTGTATACCTGATCGACTCTCAGGCCCACAGGCGTATCCGGCTTCAGATCGCCGTATGCTTTGTGCGCCTCAAATATTTTCTCTACTATATTCTTTGCCAAAATAACCTCCGAAGGTCGATTGTTTTCCCCCAATATTAAATCTACCACAGCATGCAGAATTAAATCCAAAGCCCCCGTTTCTCTTGAGATGGAAAGCATAATCCGTGTAAAATATTGAGCACAAACATAAAAATAAAGAAAAGGGGACCCCATGCATCTCTTCACGTACCGTTCCGGTGAATTGTTCGCCGAAGAAGTGCCGGTCCGAAAGTTGGCTGAAAAATACGGCACGCCGTTGTATATTTACAGCCACGGCACGCTGCTGAAGCACTTCAACGCCTATGACGAAGCTTTCAACGATTTTCCTCATATCATCTGCTTCGCGGTCAAGGCTAATCCGAATCCTGCGCTCCTCAGATTGTTCGCGAAAAACGGCGGAGGGGCAGACATTGTCTCCGGCGGAGAATTGTTTGTCGCGCTGGATTCGGGCATCCCATCGGACAAAATCGTGTATGCCGGCGTAGGGAAAACGGAGGACGAGATCCGGTTCGCACTGAAATCGAAGATACTCATGTTTAACGTGGAATCCGAGGATGAACTGAAGGAGATAGACAGGATTGCAGGAACGACGAAAACGAAGGCGCCGATCGCATTGCGCATCAACCCCGATATCGATCCGGAAACGCACCCCTACATTGCGACCGGACTGAGAAAACACAAGTTCGGAATTCCCATAGAAGAAGCCCTGGAGTATTACCGGCTGGCATCGTCCCTTAAAAACACCTCAGTCGTGGGCGTTCAGAAACATATCGGATCACAGATTACCAAGGTGTCCCCCTTCGTCGACGCGTTAAAGAGGATACTCATTCTTATCGATGAGCTGAATGGCAAGGGGATAACCCTGCAATACCTGGACATCGGGGGAGGACTCGGTATTTCATACCGCGATGAAGAGCCCCCTGTGCCGGAAGACCTGGCAAGGAATCTGATCCCGCTTTTGAAAGGAAGAAGATTGAAGTTGATCATGGAGCCCGGAAGGTCCATTGTCGGCAACGCCGGCATCCTCGTGACGAAAGCGCTCTACCTGAAGAAAGGCGAAAAGAAGGAGTTCGTCATCGTGGACGCAGGGATGAACGACCTGATCAGGCCGTCGTTTTACGATGCGTATCATCACATTCAACCCGCTGTGAAGAAACGGAGAAATACGATCGTTTGCGACGTCGTGGGCCCCATATGCGAGACGGGCGATTTCCTCGCGCGGGACAGACGAATTCAGCGGGTCGAGCGCGGGGACTACCTGGCGGTCATGAGCGCAGGCGCATACGGGTTCTCGATGAGCTCAAACTACAATAGCCGGCCGAGGGCCGCGGAGGTCATGGTAAGAGGGAAGCAGCATTTCCTGATCAGAGAACGCGAGACGTATGACGATCTCATTACGAAGACCAGGATGCCGGAATTTCTGAAATGATATGAAAATACCGTTCACAAAAATGCACGGGCTGGGCAACGACTTCGTTGTCATCGACTGTAGAACGCTCCATCTCGACGATCTGCCCGCTCTCGCGACACGGTTGTGCGACAGGCGATTTGGAATCGGCGCCGACCAGATCCTCCTCCTCGGCAAGTCCGATATTGCCGATTTCAGTATGAAGATCTTCAATGCGGACGGAAGTGAAGTCGAAATGTGCGGCAACGGAATACGCTGCCTTGCAAAATACATATGGGATAGAAACCTCTCAGCCAAAAAAATCCTTGAGATCGACACGCTTGCCGGCGTCATTAGGCCGGAGAAAGCAGGCGATCTCGTGCGAGTCGATATGGGCGAGCCGGTCTTCGAACCGGAGAAAATACCGGTGAATATCCGGAATTCAGAATCCGGAATTCAGAATCCGGATAAGAAAATGATAGTTGACTACCCTCTTCAGATAGACGACAGGGAATTCAAGGTGACCTGTGTGTCAATGGGAAATCCGCACGCTGTTATCGTGGTCGACAATGTTTCCGATTTCCCAGTGGCTTATTACGGACCGAAAATAGAGCACCATCATATATTCCCAAAAAGAACGAACGTGGAGTTCATAAATGCGCTCAATTCATCTGAAATTAGAATGCGTGTATGGGAGCGAGGCTCCGGAGAGACTACGGCGTGCGGCACGGGAGCCTCGGCCGCTGCTGTCGCAGCTCACCTCAAGAAATTGGTGGGAAGAAATGTTATCGTACATCTCATCGGTGGAGACCTCGTTGTCGACTGGGCGGCAGACAATCGTATTTATATGACGGGGCCCGCGGTGGAGGTATTTGAGGGGGTTTACGGAGCATGAGAAGAGCAGATGCGGCATCATCGCTCATTCTCGGTTCCGATAAGAATCGGAACCTCCGAGGTATCTCCCGAAGGCATTCGGGAGATAAAGCCGCTCCGATGCCGCATCTGCTCCTCTCATCGAACTATTCATGGATGATGTGGGGTGAAGACCGTGGAGGTTGAATCCGTATGAACATCAAAAAAGGAGGCCGGCATGTTTAAGGGGTCAATCGTAGCTATCGTAACACCTTTCAAGAAAGGAAAGGTCGATGAAAAAGCACTGAGCAGTCTCATCGAGTGGCACATAGCACAGGGAACGAATGCAATTGTCCCCTGCGGCACCACCGGCGAGGCCTCAACGCTCGACTACAAGGAGCACTACCGGGTCATTGATATCGCCGTAAAGACCGTGAACAAGCGTGTTCCGGTTATCGCCGGGACGGGAGCGAATGCTACCGATGAAACAATAATGATCACAAAGCAGGCAAAGAAATCCGGCGCGGACGCTGCTCTCCTCGTGACACCTTATTACAATAAGCCGACGCAGGAAGGTTTGTACCGGCACTATAAAGAGGTTGCGGAAACCGTCGACATACCGCTGGTTCTCTATAACGTTCCGGGACGTACCGCCGTGAACATGCTGCCGGCGACGGTCGCGCGTCTTGCAGAGATTCAGAACATCGTTGCGATCAAAGAAGCGACCGGCGACATGAAGCAAGTGAGCGAGGTGATCAGGCTCTGCGGCGACAGGATCACCGTCATCTCCGGTGATGACTTCACAACCTTGCCCCTCCTTGCACTCGGCGGCAAAGGAGTCATATCCGTGACCGCGAATGTAGCTCCAAAGGAAGTGTCGCAGATGTGCTCGGCGTGGTTAAACGGCAAACACGACAAGGCAAGAGCGTTGCATTACAAGCTTGAACCCTTGAATGCGGCCATGTTCATCGAGACTAATCCGATTCCAGTAAAAACCGCTCTTTCCATAATGGGAAAGATACAGGAAGAGTTCAGGATGCCGCTCTGTGAGATGGCTCCGGCGAACAAGGAGAAGCTGAGAAAAGTTCTGGCGGATTTGAAGTTGGCTTAAGGTGGAGACGGATGATTAATGATATGCGGACTTCATAGGGTGACATGGTCATGATTCGACAGGCTCACCATGACAGGCCATGACGTGCTGTCACCCTGATCCGTCAATAAGCAAGACGGATGTCGAAGGGTCTGTCACCGTAACTTCGTCACGCCGGCATCAATTTCGCATATATCGTCGGATTATTTCGAGGTCAAGGTTCCTGACAATGGCCTTTTCGATGGTTCCTGTTTCGAAGTCCCGGAGATAGGGAAAAACACCGATGACCGGCACGGGGCTGATCCGTCTCAGTATTTTGGGATTGGTCTCTTCCGCAATCGTGTCTTCAGACGGGCGATGATAATTGATGATGATGCCTGCGACATTCAGCCCTTCCTTGACGGCATAGTTGACCGTCAACATAGTGTGGTTGAGAGTTCCGAGGCCGGGTTTTGCAACGACGATCAGCGGCAGACCGAGAGTCTTTGCAAGATTGAGCACAAAATAATCCTTTCCGATCGGAACCAGGAGTCCCCCGATACCTTCGACAATGACGGCATCGTACTTCGCCGAAAGGACGTCGAACGCCCTCTTGATCTCTCCAAGATCAACGGCCTTCCCCTCGATTTCAGTTGCAGCCATCGGCGCCAATGGATTCTCAAAGCGAACAGGTGTTATCAGATCAAGAGATTCTTCCGTCTGCGCTATCTCCCTCAGAAACATCCCATCGGATGGAGACAGGATGTCTTCCTCGTTTCTGCCTTCCGCCTTCCGCCTTCCGCCTTCTGTTTTATGGCACCCGGTCTCGATCGGTTTCATGCCGCATGCCCTGATTCCCAGAAGCTTGAGGGAAAGAATCAGGGCTCCCGTGACAACGGTTTTCCCGACGCCCGTATCCGTACCCGTTACGAAGAAACCCTTAGACATAGACTCTATGAAGGGTTCAAGTGATCCAGGGACTTGTAATTCCAGGGTCCGAGTGAACAGATCTTCCTCTCTAACTTGAATCCTTGATCGCTCGATCCTTGAATCCTCGACCCCTCGAATCCTTGAACCCTAAAGTTATGATTTGTGCAATGCCTCAATCAATCTCTCGATATCTTCGTCCGTATGAGCGGCAGTTACGATTATCCGCAGCCTCGGCTCTTTCACTGTCGGCGGCCGTATTGCCGGAGCATAGATGCCTTTCTCGAAAAGGCTTTTCGACAATCTCATGGTGTTCTCTATCGTTCCCGTCATGACCGGAATAATCGGAGTCTCACTTTTCCCGATGTCGTATCCGCATGCGAAGATCCCGGCAGCCGCTTTCTCCCTGTTTGTCCACAGTCTCCTCAATAATGTGGAATCACTCTCGACTATCTCCAATGCAGCAAGCGAGGCGGCGATGACACATGACGGGAGAGCAGTCGAATACAAGAAACTCCTGGCATTGTTAATAGCCCACTGGATGATTTCTTCAGTCCCCGCCACAAAGGCGCCGACCGAGCCCAGAGCCTTCGAAAAAGTGCCCATCTGGATGATCCATGATTCCTGCTTCATATTGAAATGAGCGAGAGTCCCCTTGCCTGATCCGATCACCCCCGTGCCGTGCGCTTCGTCCAGATAAAGAATCGTGGCATCCGGACTCGAGAGTTCAGAGTTATAGAAGCGGCACAGATCGTACAGTTCTCTCATCGGCGCGATATCGCCGTCCATACTGAAGACCGTGTCCGTTATGATGATTCTTCGTTCTGCGGGATTCCTTTTGAACAGTTCTTCGAGATGCGAGACGTCTCTGTGCCGATAAACAAGGACTTTAGCTCGGCATAGCCTGCATCCGTCAACAATACTTGCATGGTTGAATTCATCACTGAAGACCACACACCCTTCTTCAGCAAGAGCCGGAATGAGGCCCGTATTCGCCGAGTATCCCGAGTTGAAGACAAGTCCGGATTCCGTCCCTTTGAAGGACGCTATCCTTGATTCCAATTCCCGGTGAAGGGCACTCCCTCCACTCAGAAGGCGGGACGCACCGGCGCCGTATCCGTATCGGTCGAGGGCTTCTTTTGTTTTTTCAATGATATATGGGTGATTCGAAAGCCCCAGGTAATCATTCGACGCAAAATTTCTGAACGGTCTCCCATGGGATAGTATTACCGGTCCCTGGGGAGACTCCCTGTCTCTCAATTCCCTCAAGAGGTTCTTCTGCCTTAATAGCTCAATTTTTTCCCGGAACATGGGCATATTGTACCACATCGCGATCGGAGGGCTGAGTTCCCTCTATCTTCAGTAATCATGCCCTTTTATCCCCAATCATAAGCTGCCTTTACCGGCACAAAAATCTCTTGACAATCTTTTTTGGGCTGTGGTATGCTGGTTTCGCTTTTCTATAAACTACAAACGGAAGGTGAAAACATGCTAGACATTAACTGGACTTTTTTTGCCATGTTGATTAATTTTCTTGTACTGCTCTTCATTCTAAACGCCATCCTTTTTCAACCCCTTCTGAAAATCTTCCAAGAGAGAGAATCCAAGGTCAAGGGAGACCTCGACACTGCCAAGAATATGAACACAAAACGGGAAGAGAATATAGCCGGGTTGAACCGTGAACTGGCTGACGCCAGAAGCAAGGCCAAGACAACCTTCGAGACACTCCGGACAGAGGGCGCCCAGAATCAAAAAGAGGTTCTCTCATCTGCCGAGAGCGAAGCTGTCTCTATCCTCGAAAAAGCCAAGGCAGAGATCAAGACCGAAGCCGAGAAGGCCAGGCAGGCTCTGAGGGCTGACGTGGACAAATTCTCTGACGAGATTGTAAGAAAGTTGGTGAAGGTATGAGCGGAAAAGCAAATTCAAGATTCAAGATTCAAGATTCGAGATATCTGAAGATATTTCTTGTCGTTTTTTTCAATCTCGCTTTCGCAGCAGTTGTTTTTGCAACCGGTGCCGGGGAGGAAGGCGAGCATACTCCGCTCTGGAAAGACTACATGTGGAAGATCATCAATTTCGGCCTCCTCGTGCTCATCCTCTGGAAGTTCGGCAAGAAACCTCTCCAAAACGCTTTCAGGCAGAGAACCGAACTGATCGAGAAGACGCTGAACGAGGCTAAAGAGGCGAAGGAAGCGGCGCAAAAGGCTCTGCAGGAGATCGAAGGAAAACTGAAGACAAAAGATGCGGAGATAAAGGCGATTGTGGCGGCCGCACAGAAGGCTGGCGAACAGGAGCGTGACAGGATCATCGAAGAGAGTGCCAGGCTTAAGGAAAAGATACTCGAACAGGCAAAAACCAATATAGATTTCGAGCTTAAGGCAGCAAAAGAGAAGATCAAGGCCGAGGCTGTGGAACTGGCGATGGAACTTGCGGAACAGAAGCTGAAGGAGAAAATGACTAAGGAGGAGCAGGAAAAACTCCTTGAAGATTCTCTTGTCAAGATAGGAGGCAAAGGTTGAAACCAGTTAAGGAAGCAAACAGATACGCAAAGGCGCTGCTGAGAAACGTCGGAGTGGAAAACGCACCTCGGGCGCTTGCCGAACTCGTTTCGGTGAATGACCTTATGGTCAGGAATAAGGAGTTCAAGAGTCTCCTTGTCAACCCCCGGTTTACTGCTGATGAGCGGGCGTCCGTTGTTAAGGCTCTTGCCGAAAAGCTGAGGCTGTCCGACAGCGCGGTCAAGTTCATTCTGCACATTTCGGACGTGGGAGTAATAGTGGCTCTTGCCGATATTATCAGGATCGCCACCAATCTCTATCTTGAAAAGCAGAAGAAAGCCAAGGCGGTTGTCATGACTCCCGTTGCCATAAGCAAAGACCACGAGAACAGGCTGAAAGCATCCCTGAAAAAGGTAACCGACAGGGATGTGGATTTGGAATATGTGATTGATCCTTCCCTTCTTGGCGGGATACTCGTGAAGATGGGAAGCACGATGTATGATACCAGCATAAGAGGCCAGTTAAGGCTTTTAAAAGATGAGCTAATAAAGGGGTGAAATTATGCCAGAGATCAAGACAGAAGAAATAAGCGAACTTTTGAAGAAGCAGATCACGGATTTTGAGAAGAAGGTTGATGTCAGTGAGATTGGTACTGTCACATACATTGGTGATGGTGTCGCAAAGGTCTACGGACTCGATAATTGCATGGCTATGGAGATGCTCGAGTTCCCGAATGGCGTTTTCGGAATGGCCCTTAACCTTGAAGAGGATTCGGTCGGTGCGGTCCTTTTCGGTGAGGACAAGCTTGTCAAAGAAGGCGATATAGTCAAGCGTACGGGAAGAGTTATGGAAGTCCCGGTTGGTGAAGAATTGAGGGGCAGAGTCGTTAATGCGATCGGACAGCCGATTGACGGTAAAGGCCCGATTAACGCCAAACAGACCCGAAAGGTCGAGGTTGTTGCACCGGGTATCATTAAAAGGAAACCGGTTCATGAGCCACTCCAGACAGGCCTTAAGGCAGTAGACGCCATGATCCCGATCGGAAGGGGACAGAGAGAGCTTTGCATCGGTGACCGCCAGATCGGAAAGACAGCCATCCTTGTTGACACAATCATCAATCAAAAAGGCGGAGACGTTACGTGCATATACGTCGCAGTGGGACAGCGGAGACCTGCTGTCGTTAATACCGTCAAGAAACTCGAAGAAATGGGCGCCCTTGAGCACACAATCGTTGTCGTTGCGACGGCGAGTGAGCCGGCGCCGCTGCAATATATAGCTCCGTACGTGGGTTGTACAATGGGTGAATATTTCAGAGATAGCGGCAAGCATGCCTTTATTGCATATGATGACCTAACCAAACAGGCTCAGGCCTACAGGCAGCTTTCCCTGATTCTGAGACGTCCGCCTTCGCGTGAGGCGTATCCGGGTGACGTTTTCTATCTCCATTCAAGGCTCCTTGAAAGGGCCGCAAATATGAGTGACGATATGGGCGCCGGCTCCCTTACGGCAATTCCGGTCATTGAAACACAGGCCGGTGACGTTTCCGGATATATCCCGACCAACGTTATCTCTATTACTGATGGCCAGATATATCTTGAGCCCGAACTCTTCTACGGCGGTATAAGACCAGCGGTTAACGCAGGTCTTTCGGTCAGCCGTGTCGGCGGCGCTGCCCAGATAAAGGCCATGAAGCAGGTCGCCGGTATGCTCAGGCTTGACCTTGCCCAGTACAGGGAGCTTGCTGCATTTGCTCAGTTCGCGTCTGACCTCGATAAGGCAACCCTTGCCCAGATCCATAGAGGGCAAAGAATGGTCGAACTCCTGAAACAGGACCAGTTTGTTCCAATGTCAGTTGATGATCAGATTATTGTTATCTTTGCAGGAACTCAGGGATTTCTCGATGACGTACCAGTTGATTCGATAAGATCCTTTGAGGAAGCATTTATGAGATATATCAGGGCTGAAAAACAGGCCCTGAAGAAAGAGATTATGGAAAAGAAGGCACTGGATGATGACCTTAAAGCAAAACTTACCGAGGCGATCACAACTTTCAAAAAAACCTTCTCAGCATAACACGGTTGTCATAGGAGAGGATAAATGCCAACTTTAAGGGATATAAGAAAAAGACTGAAAGCGATCCAGAGCACGAAGAAGATCACTGCCGCCATGAAGATGGTGGCTGCGGCAAAGATGCGGAAGGTGCAGGATCGGATGCTGAATTTCAGGCCGTATGCCACCAGGATGGAGACGGTTCTATCCGATCTCGCAAGGGTTTCGGCCAGGGAGGTTCATCCACTTCTGGCATTGAGACCCAGGAAGACGGTGGAAGTGGTGGTGATTACCTCTGATAAAGGCCTTTGCGGCGCCTTTAATACAAATATTCTGAAAGCCGCGTATAAGCATATCAATGAACTGAAGCATAACGGCGTCGAGGTGACTCTGAGTGTAGTGGGCCGGAAGGCACGCGATTTTTTCCGCAGGAGAAACTTCGCCATGAGAAATACATGGATAGGATTATCCGGAAGGATATCGTATGCAAACGCTCAGGAGATTGCAAATAACCTTGTGGAAAACTACACCGGCGAAGCCTTTGACGAGGTCATCGTTATTTACAACGAGTTTAAATCGATGATTGCCCAGAAAGTTACCCTCAATAAACTTCTCCCGGTAGGAACTATCGAAGGGGAGGGTGAGACAAAAGAGGCGGCCATGACTGCTGATTATCTCTATGAACCTTCGAGGGCTGCCATCTTTGAGAGACTTCTGCCAAAGTACATAGAGATCCAGATTTATAGGGCGCTGCTCGAATCATCTGCGGCTGAAGAAGCTGCGAGAATGACGGCGATGGAAAATGCGACGAAGAACTGTTCGGAGCTCATAAATAAAGTCACACTCCTGGCGAACAAGGTCAGACAAGCGTCGATTACGAAAGAACTGATGGATATTGTCGGAGGTGTTGAGGCGTTGAAGGATTAGGGAATAAAGGGTTTGTGAGAATTCTTAATACAGGTTAGGGGGTATTGAAATGAATGTAGGAAAAATAGCGCAGGTCATAGCCGCAGTAGTAGACGTCGAATTTGAAAAACAGTTGCCGAAAGTCCGTAATGCCATTAAGGTAGATTATGCCGGAGATCCTGCAAAGGGCATACCGGAGATTCATGTTACCTTAGAGGTTGCTATTCATCTTGGTGAGAACAAGGTAAGAACAATTGCCATGGGACCTACAGATGGTATGGTAAGAGGCATGGAGGTCGTTGATACAGGCCAGCCCATAACTGTGCCGGTCGGTAAGTCATCTTTAGGAAGAATCATAAATGTCGTAGGTGATCCTGTTGATGAAATGGGACCAATAGAAACAACGGAAAGAATGCCCATTCACAGACCGGCGCCTGATTTTATTGAGCAGGAGGCTACTACACAGGCTTTTGAGACGGGTGTTAAAGTTTTTGACCTTCTCATACCGTTTGTTAGAGGCGGAAAGATGGGAATGTTCGGCGGCGCGGGGGTCGGAAAGACCGTTATCATCATGGAGATGATCCATAATATTGCGATGGTCCATGGTGGTGTCTCCGTGTTTGCAGGCGTCGGCGAGAGAACAAGGGAAGGGAATGACCTTTATCTCGAGATGAAGCATTCAGGCGTTTTGCCCAAAGCAGCGCTTATTTATGGTCAGATGAACGAGCCGCCCGGAGCGAGAGCGAATGTCGGACTGAGCGCCCTTACCTGTGCAGAATACTTCAGAGACCAGGGACAGGACGTCCTCTTATTCATAGACAACATCTTCAGGTATACACTCGCCTGGGCCGAGGTTTCCGCACTTCTCGGAAGAATGCCTTCCGCCGTTGGTTATCAGCCGACGCTCGGAACAGATATGGGTGCCCTTCAGGAGAGAATTACCACCACAAAGAAGGGTGCTATTACCTCCATGCAGGCTATTTACGTGCCTGCAGACGACTTGACGGACCCCGCTGTTGCAACGGCGTTTACCCATCTTGACGGAACCGTCGTTCTTTCAAGGCAGATTGCCGAGCTCGGCATCTATCCTGCGGTCGACCCTCTGGATTCCACATCGAGAATTCTTGATCCGAAGGTCATCGGAGATGAGCATTACAGTGTCGGCAGAAGCGTTCAGAAGACCCTGCAGAGGTATAAGGAACTCCAGGACATTATCGCCATCCTCGGTATTGAAGAACTCTCGGAGGATGATAAAATGATAGTCGCAAGGGCAAGGAAACTGCAGAGATTTCTGAGCCAGCCGTTCCACGTGGCCGAAACATTCACCGGACAAGCCGGGAAATACGTCAAGACCGCGGATACCATAAAAGGATTCAAGGCCATTGTTGAGGGACAGTACGACGACGTGCCTGAACAGGCATTCTATATGGTCGGGCCGATCGAAGAAGTTGAAGAGAAGGCAAAGAAACTCGGATGGAGCAGGTAGGTATTTAGATATTAAGAAATAAAGGCTGCGGCAGGAGAATAATTCATGGAGAAGGATAAATTAAAACTTGAGATCGTAACCCCTTACGGCCTTATTTTGAGTGAGGAAGTTGATGAAGTGACATGCACAGGGAGTGAAGGTGACTTCGGTGTGCTGCCGGGGCACGTGTCTTTTTTCACGACGCTGAAGATCGGGATGCTATCCTACAAGAAAGGCACTGCCGTCAAATATGTCTTCGTCAACTGGGGATACGCTGAAGTCGGGCCGGAGCGCGTTATGGTACTGGCCGACAGTGCCGAAAAATCTGAAGACATCGATGTCGAAAGAGCAAAAGCAGCGATGAAGAGGGCCGAGGAAAGGCTCAAGAAGATCGAGGAGTTCGATTTTGCGAGGGCAACATCTTCTCTTGAAAGGGCCGTCGCGAGAGTGCAGGTGGCCGAGAGAAGATAAAAGGGAATTACAGAGAAGGAAATATCGATGTAACCAGGCCATGCAGGAATGCATGGCCTTTTTGTTGTCAAATTGATAATTATCTTTCCTCTGTGGTATAAAAGGTCTAACCTTGCTTGGGTTTACAGGAAGAATTGAGAGGGGGTAGATACA